>JBILVH010000048.1:0-9484 GCA_044370555.1 Candidatus Nanopelagicales bacterium | reverse complement strand
CTTCACCGACGCCTCGGGCGCTGAGCGTCCGTATGCCGCGAGCAACCCCGACCTGCTGCGCTGGGTGCACGTCGCGTTCACCGACTCGTTCCTCGCCACGCACCTGGTGTGGGGCGGGCCGATCCCGGGCGGCCCGGACGCGTACGTTCGCGAGTGGGCGCGAGCAGGTGAGTTGGTCGGGGCGACCGATCTGCCGACGACGCACGCGGAGTTGCGCGATGCGGTGGCGTCGTACGACGACATCCTGCGCGGCGATGAGCGCACCGCCGAGACAGTGCGCTTCCTGCGCAACCCGCCGCTGCCGTTCGCCGCGCGTCCGGCGTACGCCGTGCTCTTCGCGGGCGCTGCGGCCACGATGCCCCGCGGCCACCTGGCCATGCTCGGGGTGCCGAGGGTGCCGCTCGGCGTGGCCCGGCCAGCCGTGGGCGCGATGCTCGGGGCCCTCGGTGCGGTGCTCGGCCCGCAGTCGCCGTCGATGCGCAATGCCCGCCACCGCGTCTCGCGGCTCGGTGTCGGGACGGCGGCCTGAGGCAGGACCCTCGCCGCAGTCGCCCCAACTCAGGTGCTCAGTACGCGAAATTCGAATACTGGGCACCACAGTTGAGGGCACGAGCGTCGGCCTTTGTGATCCAGACCACATTTGTCCCGGAAATGGTGCATAGTTGCTCACTGAGTGATCAGGGGCGAGCTCATTCGGGGGCGCGCTCCAGGGGGATGTTGGCCTATCTGGGCCGGCGCGTTAGGGGGCGGGTGCAGTGGACGCGTATTCGGGTGGGGCCGCGGGCGATGGGGCTCCCGGAGGTGTGCGGGAGGGCCTGCGGGTCCTGCTCGTGGGCGACGGCCCGAACGTCACCAGCTTCACCGAGGCCCTCGCGGGGCTCGGTGTGACTGCAGACCACGCCCCGGCGCCGCCGACCGCCTCGCACGACTATGACCTCGTCCTCGTCGCCGCAGACGCGGCTGATGGTGTTGCCGACCACGGTCGCGACGCAGGTGGCGGCAGCCTCCGTGTGCCGACCGGTGCGATGCAGGGTCGTACCGCGGGCGAAGCAACGGCCGCCGGGCGGACAGCAGCGGATGCGATCGCAGTCGATGAGGCCGTGCGGGTGGTGTGGGTACGCGGGCACTGCTTAGAACTCACGGGGCGTGAGTACGCACTGGTCCACTTCCTCGTTGAGCACCCTGGGCAGGTCTTCACCCGTGATGAACTCCTCGAACGCGTCTGGCGCTCCGCACTGCTCAGCGACGGTGCAGTGACGGAGTACGTACGAAGACTGCGGATGCACTTCGCCCCGTTCGGACTCTCCCGCGCGATCCGGACCCGCCACGGCTTCGGCTATTACTTCGACCCGGACGCGACCGTCGTTGATGGCGTCACCGCGACGGTCGAGGCCCAGTAGCAGCGGCAATGTCGGGGTAATCCCACACGAGCCGTGCTGCCATGCGGCAACCCGGCTGCTGCATACGGCACGATGGCGGCGTGCAGACCTCGCCCAGCAATCGCGCGCTTGTCACCCGCCGGAACAGCACTCACCGACGCCTGGTGCGCACCCTGGCCGGACTGAGCGCGATCGCGATCGGATTCGCACTCGCCCCATCAACCCCGGCGTCTGCGCGGCCGGAACTGTCCGCGACCGACTCAGCGATTCGAGCCGGGGTCCGCGCCCAAGCGGGTCAGCTCCCCGGCGTGGCAGGCATCCGCATCGCGGACGCCGAATCCGGCCGCTTCATCTACGGTCGCAGTATCGACGAACCGCTCCTGCCGGCCTCGACGATGAAGTTGGTGACTGCCGTGACCAGCCTCGCGACCCTTGGGGCCGATCATCGCTTTACGACCTCGGTTGTCCGCGGCGATCAGCGCGATGACGTAGTACTCGTCGGTGGTGGCGATCCGATGCTCACCGCGGAGGAGTTGGGAGTGCTAGCCCGGCGTACGGCAAAGAAGTTGCTGCGCACGGGCGTGACGGACGTTGACGTGTCGCTCGACGACAGCTTGTACCCCTCGCCCACCAATGCGCGGGGTTGGTTGGGTGCGGACATCCCGATGTATGCCGCACCCGTCCGGGCGCTCGGCATGCTGTCCGACTACTCGATGGATACCGCGGCGAATGCGGCCTACACGTTCGTCGGAGCACTTGAGGCGGCTGGTGTCGATGCGTCGTACATCGGGCGCGACGAGGCAGCCGACGGCGCCGCATCGATTGCGAAGATCCGCCCCAACACCCTCGGCGACGCCGTCGACCTGATGCTCGTCGTCAGTGAGAACAACGTGGCCGAGCAACTGTTCCGACAGGTTGCCGTGGCGCGTGCAGGTTCGGCGACGTGGGGTGCTGCGGCACGTGAGGCGGCGGAGGTGCTCGAAGAACTCGGCCTGCCGTTGGCGGGTGTCGACCTGGCGGACGGAAGCGGCTTGTCGTCCGACGACCGGCTCACGCCCCGGCTCCTGACAGGTCTATTGCGCCTGATCGCGGATCCCGCGAACGCCGAGCTGCACCGGATCCTCGCGGAGGGGTGGCTGCCGGTGTCGGGGCAGACCGGGACCCTCACCCGGAGGTTCACCGGCTCCGGCGCGTGCGCCATCGGTGATGTCTTCGCGAAGACGGGGAGTCTGACGGGCGTGCAGACCCTCGCCGGCTTCACGCGCGGCGCGGATGGTCGATGGAAGGTCTTCGCCATCATGTTGAACCGTGCGTACGCCGACGGGCGGCAGGTGATTGATCGCATCGCGGCTGAGGTCCACGGCTGCGTGTAGTGGAGGTTTCCACGTCGGGTCCGGAGCGCCGCTCGGCCGCGTCAGCCCGGGCCTAGACTTAGGGCGTTCGCATGTCACGGGTCGCTAGCTCAATGGTTAGAGCTGCGGACTTTTAATCCGTAGGTTCCGGGTTCGAGCCCCGGGCGACCCACGTCTGTGATGTCCCGGGACGTCCAACGCCTCAATCAGTGGCTAGGCGCCGTTGCGGCGTTCTTCCGAGGTCCGGCGCTGCTGCATGAGGTTGACGTCGGTCTCTAGGGTCTCGAGCGCCTCTCGGATCTGGCGGATGCGCGCGAGGGCGTCAGCCTCGGGCCCGGTGGACTTCATCGCCTCGCGCATGGCTTCGCGCTCGCGCGCACTCTCCATCGAGCCGATGATGATGCCGATGAGCAGGTTGAAGATGACAAAGGCTGCGACGAGCACGTAGCTGACGAAGAACAGTGTTGCCCACGGGGTGACCGTGCTGGCCTCAGCGAGATAGGTGGGGAAGTTCTCCAGGGTGAGAAGAATGAACAGCGTCAGCATGGAGCGGGTGATGGTCCCCCACGATTCGGGTAGCGCATCGCCGAACATGGACCAACCGACCATGCCGTAGAGGAAGAGGATCAAGATCGTCAGGATCACGATGCTGCCGAGCGGGGGTAGGGACCGCAGGACGGTCATCAGAAGCACACGGGCGTCCGGCAGGAAGCGCAGCAGCCGTGCGATACGCGCGAGCCGGAGCAGCCGGAGCAACGTCGCGTTCTCGCGCACACCGGGCACCCATACCGCCCCTAGGACGACGAGATCGAAGATGTTCCATCCGTTGCGGAAGAAGTCCTGTGGCCGGCGGCCGTACGACGCGAATCGCACGACGAGTTCTGCGACGAAGATGCCGTAGCAGACGGAGTTCAGGAGTACGAGGGTGTCGCCGTACGACTCCGTGACGGTGGGGAAGGTCTCAAGTCCGAGGATGACTGCATTGACGATGATCACGAAAGCGATCACCAGGTTGAACGGGTCGGAGTCGACCCACTTGGCCAGACGTCCCTCGCGCGGCCCCCTAGGCGACTCCACGTCGGCATGGCACGCCGCGTGAGGTGCTGGCGCAGTGTCGTGTGCAATCTCCTAGCGACCTTTGCGCAGTGCGACCACCCCTATCCCTGAATGCGCGTCTCACGCCCCTCCCACTCGGCCTCACGCAGGACGAACTTTTGCACCTTCCCAGTGGATGTCTTGGGAAGGGTCGCGGTTAGCTCAATCTGGTCCGGCACCTTGAAGTGAGCGATTACACCCCTGAGATAGGCCGCGAGGTCGTCTGGGCTGACCGAATATCCATCCTTGAGAACGACGAATCCCTTCGGGCGCTCACCCCACCTTGTATCCGGCACGCCGATGACCGCAGATTCAAGTACGGCGGGGTGGCTCATCAGTGCTTGTTCCACCTCAACGGTGGAGATGTTCTCACCGCCAGAAATGACGATGTCCTTTGCTCGATCCCGCAGTTCAATGTAGCCGTCTGGGTGCATGACACCAAGGTCGCCTGAATGGAGCCAGCCTCCTCGAAACACCTTTGCTGTGGCCTCGGGATCGTTGTAGTACCCCAGCATGACGTTATTGCCGCGCATAACGATCTCGCCCATGGTGATCCCATCGCGAGGTACGTCATTCATGTCCTCGTCAACGACGCGTAGTCGATCCGCCTGAATCATGCCGACTCCTTGCCTTGCCTGAAGTCGAGCCCGATCTGAGGCTGGCAGTCCTGCCCAAGCGTCCTGTACCTCGCAGACGGAATATGGCCCGTAGGTCTCCGTCAGGCCGTAGACATGAGTGATGTGAAAGCCCAAGGCCTCAGCATGTGCAATCGTGGTGGGACTTGGTGGTGCCCCTGCTGTGGTCACGCGAACCTGCGCCTGCAGCGGAACGGCTTCAGGCGCATTCAGGATTGACGTCACGACTGTCGGTGCAGCGTTGAGGTGAGTGACGCCCCCACTAGACAACATTCCCCAGATACGGTCGGCGCGAACCTGAGGCAGGCAGATGTGCCGCGCCCCCACCGCTGTTGCCGCCCACGTAGTGCACCAGCCATTGCAGTGGAACATTGGAAGCGTCCACAGGTAGACCGAGTCCGAAGTGAACCCCGAGTGGATGATCTCACCGAGAGCGTTGAGGTAGGCACCCCGGTGGGTGTACATCACACCCTTAGGGCGCCCGGTGGTTCCCGAGGTGTAGTTGATTGAGATGACCGAGTTCTCGTCGACCACCCGCCAGGAAATGTCAGCACCTGTTCCTGCCCGTAGCAGTTCCCCGTGGTCTACGGGATCGCGCACTGGAGCGGTTGCTGCCGAGTCAATGTCCGACGCCCAGATGACCTGTTCAACGGTGTCACACAGTGCTACTGCTTGATGAACCACCTGAGCAAGCGAACTGTGGGCCACCAGCAGGCGTGCCCCGGAGTGCTGAAGGATGAAGGCAATCTCCCCGGGGGAAAGCCGCGTGTTAATCGCGACGAGGATGCCACCCGCCAGCGGCACAGCAAAGTGCCCCAGAAGCATTGGGTAGACATTCGGCATGAGGTACGCGACCCTGTCGCCGCCACGGACACCCATCGTCTTCAGGCTGCCTGCCAGGCTCATGGCGTCAGTGCCCATCTGGGCATACGTGACCTCGTGCACCCCGTCGATTGCTGCCAAGCGCTCTGCCCACACCTCAGCAGCCCGCTCCAAGAAGTGCAGAGGGGTCATCTGTTCGTGCCACGGGGAGTTCGCGGTCATGTCAACTCACCACAATCGTCAGTTAGGTCTAAGCACCAGATGCCGCTCGACGCTCAGCAAGTGTCGCGGCTGCATCCTCCTTGTCGCGAATGACGTGGTTTACGGCCATCTCGCGCCGCACATACGGCAAACGAATGTCCCATCCAAGGGACTCCGCAAGCAATGCGTTGACGTCTGCACGACGGGCGAACCCTGGGAGATCCATCTCAAGTGGAAGCTCCGTCAGGATCATCCGATTGCCCTTTGAGGTATAGCGGTTGTAGGGGAAGCGGTCCGGCACCCCTTGCTTCTGTCGGAAGGTTCTGACCCTGAGGGTCTCGGGAATTGCTGCCCACCGCTCCGCGTAGGCGCCTTCAAGCCACGCGGTGAACTCGGCGTCAAGGTTTGAACCCACCTGAAAGCGCTCCACGACGATCGCGGTCGGCCCGGGGAAGTCAACGCCGAGGGGCTTGAGCACGCGGCTGACCTCGTAGAAGTTCCCGGTGAATGGCTCGGCATCAAGCTGCGGGAACGAGCTTTCGCGGTCCACACCATCGTCAATCGCCTCACGAAGGAAGGCACTGTCGACCCACTCCATGAGTCCTTCGCTTGTGTCGGCAACATAGATGATGAAGCGGTTGCCGTGACCATTCAAGATCCAAGGAAGCCCGGACTCTGGATCAAAATCCTGCGCAACCTTGTAGGAAACGACGCTGGTAACGGCCTCATGGTCCAAGCTGTCATCAAAGTGCTTCGGCATCCACTCATCAACACCTGCTGCCATGTGCGGTGGGTTCTCAATTCGGCAGACCAAGATGGGACGGTGATCTATCAACGTCTCTTTCCTTTCTCGGGGGTCTTCTCCGTGATGAGCTTGAAATGTGACTATTGACGGCGGGCCTCGTACGTTGCGCGTGCGTCGTCCTTGTCGCGCAACGCGATGTTGATTCCGCACTCCCGCCGCACGTACGGCAGGCGGAGATCCCAAGTCAGCGACTGGCTCAGCAGTGAGTGCAGCGTGGAGCTGCGAATCAAAGCCGGGAGATCGGTGGCTTGGGGCAGTTCAGCGAAAAGCATCCGATTGCCCTTTGATCGGTATCGCGTATACGGGAAGCGCGGTGGAAGATCCAACTCCTGTCGGTATGTGCGGACGCGAATGAGGTCCGGTACTTCAAGCCACTGAGGGGCGTAGTGCCGGTCAAGCCAGTTGTCAAACTCCACCAGGTCGGCGTCGCCGACCTGGAATCTCTCTGCTATGAAGCATGTCTCCCCAGGGAAGTCTTCATTGATCATCTGGAGCACGGTGCTGACTGAGTAAATGTTGCCCGTAAATTGGTCTCCGTCAAGGAATGGGTACGCCGTCTCGCGGCCTTGACCATCATCAATTGCCTCACGCAGGATGGGGCTGTCAATCCACTCGAGCAGCCCGGGTAGAGACTCTGCGACATAGACGATGAAGCGATTGCCATGGCCGTTAAATGGCCAGGGCAGGCCCCTTGTCGGCTCAAAGTCCTGGACGATGCGGTACGACGCGGCACTCGTCACAGCGGGATGGTCAAGGCTGTCATCAAAGTGCTTTGGCATCCACTCGTCAACGCCCTGTTGCATGTGCGGCGGGCACTCAAGACGGCATAGGAGAATAGGTCGATAGTCAGGGGAGGCGAGATCACTCATGTCTGCTCCTTAGTAGATCGTCGTTCACCCAGCGTCGCCTGGGCATTGGCCTTCGTGCGGAGCGCAAAGCACTCCCCGATCTCTCGCCGCACATACGGCAGTTCGACATCCCACCGCACCGAATCCATCAGCAGGGTCCGGGCTTCACGGACCACCTCACGGGGGGAAGCGCCAGGCGTGAAGTCGGCTAGCATCATGACGTTTCCCTTAGAGACATAGCGCGTATAAGGGAACGCATTGGGTACTTTTGGCGCTTGAGCGAAGGTGCGCACACGTTGAATGGACTCCAAAGCGGCCCAGGCTGGCGCATGGCGATCGGCAAGCCACGACTTGAAGTTGGCTTCTTGCTGATCCCCAACGTGAAATCGTTGAACCAGGATGCTGGACTCTCCAGCGAACTCCGCGTCTATGGCGCCTAGGACCGATTCACCCACATATATGTTGCCGGTGAAGGGCTCCCCGTCGAGCAAGGGATATTGGGACTCTCTCTCTGCGCCATCCTCGATTGACTCTCTTGCCACTTCGCCACCTAGCCAATCAAGCAGACCCGAAAGCGACTCGGTGGCGTAGGCGACGAAACGGTTCCCGTGCCCGTTGAAGAGCCATGGCAATCCGGAATCGGGTGCAAAGTCCTGCAGTATTCGATAGCCCGTGGCAGCCACGACCGGAGGCTCATCAAGGGCATCATCAAAGTGCTTGGGCATCCACGCGTCTACATCGGCGATCATCTCTTCGGGGCACTCAAGTCTGCAGACAAGGAGTGGATTCAGATCCAAGGGCTGCATCGGTCCTCCTAGCGCCCGTGACGGCGATCGCTCATGCCACCGAGGGCCTCAGCTGGGAAGTGGTCCCACACGATGGACTTGGCAGCATGGGCTGACTCGGGCAGGGTTTCGACAATGGATTCAATTTCCAGGAGATCGCTCTGCGTCAGGACCCACGAGTCGGCTCCGACTATTGACTCGACCTGACGTGGGGACTTGGCCCCGATTAAGGTCGTTGTCACTCCGGGAGTGGATAGGGTCCACGCGACCGCAAGGTGGACAAGACTTCGGCCGTGGTCGTTTGCCCACGCTTGAAGCCGGTGGGCCAAGGCAACCCACTCCGGGTATGTCAGCGGGTCAAAGCGCGGGAGGAAGTGACGTTCGTCGTCAGGGGGAAACGTGCGCCTCGGATCAAGGTTGTCCGCCAGCAGGCCCCGTGCCAGTGGGCTGAACGCCAGGAATCGGACATCGTTCTGCGCCGCCCAGGGGAGGATCTCCTGCTCGACGGGCAGGTGTATTCCATCTTCACCGCCTTCGCGGTCAAGGATGGAAAGCAGGTTCTGAGTGCTGAACAGGGGAACACGGCTGTTCAGGGCCTCAAGTGTCGATACGGGAAGGTTGCAGACTCCGACATTAAGGATGTCCCCGCTGTCCAGCAGCTGTTGAAGCCCGGCTCCAAGTTCATCCACGGTGGGGCTGTCAGCAAATGGCATGACCCAGTCCTGAGGTCCGTGCAATTGATAGAGATCTATCCGGTCTGTCTGGAGCTTGCGCAGGCTGTTGTCAAGAGCACGCCGCATGTTCCTGAACGAATAAGCCTCGCAGGGGAACACCTTGGTCGCCAGAAAGACTTGATCTCGTCGCCCACGAAGGATTTCGCCTAGACGTGATTCGGACTCTAGATACGCCTCGGCCGTATCCAGAAGAGTCCAGCCATTGCTGAGTGCGATATCTACTGTGGCGATCGCGTCTTGGTCAGCCACCGCACCATAGCCGCCGCCCAAGGGGTAGCAGCCTAAGCCGAGGCGGGGAAGAGATTGAGTCATGCGTTCACCTCGTGAGGGAAGTTCTAGTGGATTTGATTCATGGCCGAGCGGCCCCGCAGGGTGCGGGTAGGAGTCCCGTCCCGTGACTTGTCAAAAATGTGAAGTGGTGCATCGTCTCGTGGGCGCAATGCAACAGAATCCCCAACACGAATTTGGAGGGTTGCTGCCACCTTGACGACGAATCGGCAGGCTAGTGAGGACGTGACACCCTCAAGTGCAGTCTCGTCCACCGCGCGGGCGAGGTCACGTAGCTCACTGGTTGCGACTCGCTCCGCAGGGATTTCGATGTGCACCAAGGTCTCGCCGCCTAGTGGTTCAACGAGCACCACACGGCCCGGGATACAAGCGTCGTCACTGGCATCACCAGCGACAAGTTCAACGTCCTCCGCGCGAAGGCCCACAATCACCGGGGAGTTGTTGGCCAAGTCAGTAACCGGCTTGGCAGCGGCGTCTCCAGACCCGATCAGACGGCAGAAGCGATCCTGACCGTAGACCAGGCCGATTGCACCATCCCTG
>JBILVH010000046.1:0-9535 GCA_044370555.1 Candidatus Nanopelagicales bacterium | reverse complement strand
ACGTGCCTATCTCGCCGCGCGCGGTGGAATTGCGGCGCAGAGCACCCTCGGCAGCAGGTCCTATGACGTGCTCAGCAATCTTGGACCGGCACCGGTGCACGCCGGCGAGGTCATCGACGGCGGCGACGTGGTTCCGGTAGCTATTCCCTGGCGGGAGCGGGTGCCGGTCACGCGTGCCTCGTCGCATGTCGTGCGCATCGCCCCGGGCCCGCAGGTCGGGTGGATCGACGCCGATGCACTGGTGCGTGCCTCGTGGACGGTGAGTGCGACGTCGAACCGGGTCGGACTGCGGCTCGAGGGCGCGCCGCTCCAACGAGCGGCCGGTGAGATAGCCCCGATACCGGTCATACCCGGGGCGGTTCAGGTGCCGCCCGACGGGCTCCCGATCGTGCTCGGTCCGGATGCGGGAGTGACCGGCGGCTACCCCGTCGTCGCCTGCGTGGTCGACGACCTCGATGTCCTTGGGCAACTCGCCCCCGGTGCGCCCGTCCACCTGCGCTGGGGGTGAGTGCGCCGCTATGGCGGCTAGAGCGGGTAGGACCCAAAGCGGCCCCAGGCGACGAACGCGCTCAGGGCGAGGATGACGATCGGGACGACGGTGGCCACACCTTCGCTGCGGCGCGCGTGCACGGCGATCGCACCGGCCATGACCACGGCCAGACCGATCGCGGCCCAGCCGACGAGCACCGGTGCGATCCCGGTGAGGCCGGGCACCACCAACCCCACGGCGGCGAGCACCTCAAGGAGGCCGATGAACTTGATGGCGCCGGGGGAGAAGTCGATCGCCCAGCCCATTCTGGGATCCCGGAGCAGTGCCTCCTTGCTCCGGGCCAGTTTCATGAGGCCGGCGGCGAGGGAAAGCAGAGCGATGAGTACGGCAGCGATCCACAGAGCAAGGTTCACGCGGTCAATCTAGTCGGCCCGCAGCCCACTTCCGCGGAGGCTGCGCATGGGCGTGGGCCGGTGCCTAGACTTGGCAGATGCCCGCACCAGTGGTCGCCGATATGGTCGCTGATGTGCGTCGCGACGTGCACCTCGCGTCTTCCATTGGACTCTTCTGGGTCGTCACCCGTGTGTTCTCGCGGTTGGGCGACCCCGCCGGGGTGCTCGAGACGACGGACGACATAGTCGGGTACGCCGCATCCCTGCGCTCGCAGCCTGTGGTTCGCAGTCGCGGCGGTCTGCTCTACACAGCCGACTACGAGGTGTGCGCGGCCGTGCTGCGCTCTACCGATGCATCAGCCGACGTGCCCGAGGCCCGTAATCTGCTCGAGTCGGTGTTAATCGGGCCGCAGATGCCCGAGGGGGAGGTCGACCCCCTGCTCGATGCGATCATCGCGAAAGACGGGGACGAGCACGCTCTACTGCGCAAGTTGCTCCTGCCGGCGTTCACGCATCGCGTGATGCAGTCGTGGCGGGAGGCGACGGAACGCATTGCAACGGGTCTGATGGACCGCTTCCCCGAGCGCGGTCCGGTCGATCTCGTGCCGCAGTGGGCGGCACCGCTGCCGATGGCGGTCATCTGCGAGATCCTCGGTGTGCCGTTCATCGATCGTGAACGCTTCCGTGAGTGGGGCAACACTCTGGCGACCGGCCTCGACCGGCCGCGCAGCCTCAGTCATGCCAAGCGGATGGAGGCCGCGGCACGGGGGCTCACCGCCTACCTCGCCGATCTCCTCGCGGCACGTCGACGCGCGCCGGAGGAGGACCTGCTGTCCGTGCTCGCCGCGGCCGAGGATGAGGGCAATCACCTGTCCGACCGCGACATCATCGCCACTGCATCGTTCCTGCTGATCGCGGGCTTCGAGACCACGGTGAACCTCCTCGGTGCGGGGACGCTGCAGTTGCTCGAGCACCGGGACCAGATGGCGAAGGTCTCGGCCGATCCCGGACTCATCCCGGGGCTCGTCGAAGAGGCGCTGCGCTACTGCTCGCCGGTGCAGTACACCTTCCGTACCGCGCTCGCCCCCATCGAACTCCCGGGCGGGTCGGTGTTGAAGGCGCGCCAGACGATCACGCTGCTCCTCGCCGGGGCCAACCGGGACGAGCGGGTCTTCGAGGACCCGGACCGCTTCGACATCACGCGCGCGAACGCGCGCCGGCACCTTGCCTTCGGCTACGGTCCCCACCTCTGTCTGGGTGCATCGCTGGCGCGCATGGAAGCCGAAGTCGCCTGGCGACTCCTGCTGGAGCGCTATCCCGACACGTCCGCCTGGAGATTGGCTGGTGAGCCCGTCCGCAGTCCCGGGCGCATCATCAGCGGGCTGCAGTCGCTACCGGTGCTCTTGGCATGACGACGCCGCGGCCTGCGAGGGCGGAGGAGTTGCCGCTCTCGGCGTACCCGGTGCGTCAGATCGTGACCATTCGCTGGGGTGACAACGATATGTACGGACACGTGAACAACGCGGTCTACTACGAGTACTTCGACGCTGCTATCAACACGTGGCTCAGGCCGCACGTCGGTGTTCCCTTCGAGCAGGCCGAGGTCATCGGGGTGGTCGCGGAATCCGGTTGTCGATTCGTGAGCTCGGTGAGCTTCCCGGGCGAAGTGACTGTCGGCCTGCGCATCACCCACATCGGTCGCACGAGCATGACGTACTCCCTCGGTGTCTTCGACGGTGCGACACCGTCAGAGGATGCCGGTCCGTGCGCGGTCGGGCACTGGGTCGACGTCTACGTCGAGCGAACCACGGGGTTGGCCACACCGATCCCCGCGGAGTTGCGCTCGGCCATGCAGTCGGTGATGGATGCGGGCGCGGTCAGCGCGTGAGGATCACCGGTGCCGTCCTAGAGCGAATTGGTGACCCTCCGCCGTACGCCGGCAGCCGACCACTCACCGTATGTGAGGTCGACCTCGAGCCACCGCGCCAAGGCGAGGTGCTCGTCCGCATCGAGTCGGCGGGCGTGTGTCACTCGGATCTCTCGGTCGTCGACGGCAACCGCGTGCGACCGGTGCCGATGCTGCTCGGGCATGAAGCTGCCGGCATCGTCGAAGAGGTCGGCCCGGGTGTGCGGCTCGCCGTGGGTCAACGGGTCATCCTGACCTTCCTGCCGCGATGCGGCGCGTGCGAGGGATGTCGCAGCAACGGCGTCCGGCCATGTGTGCCAGGAAGTGCCGCGAACAACGCGGGGGAGTTGCTCGGCGGCGGTCGGCGATTGTCGAGAAGGGGCGAGTCTCTGCATCATCACCTAGGTGCGTCAGCCTTTGCGACGCACGCGGTGGTGGATGAGCGCTCCCTCGTCCCGGTCGATGTCGATGTGCCACCAGATGTAGCCGCGCTGCTCGGCTGCGCCGTATTGACCGGGGGTGGCGCAGTGGTGAACGTCGCACCGCCGGAGCCCGGTCAGACTGTGGCCGTCATCGGACTCGGGGGCGTGGGACTAGCGGCAGTGCTCACTGCGAGTGCGCACCACGAGGTCGACGTGGTGGGGGTCGACCCGGTCGCGTCGAAGCGCGCCGCCGCGCGGCAGTGCGGTGCCCGAGCGGTGTATTCACCAGACGAGGCACTGGACGCGGGGGTTGCCGCCGACCTGGTGGTCGAGGCGGCCGGAAGCGCACGCGCCTTTGAGACCGCTGTCTCGCTGACCGGGGCCGGTGGGACGACCGTGACCGTCGGTCTGCCCGCACCTGATGTAGTCGCAGCGGTTTCACCGCTCGCCCTTGTGGCTGGGGGGCGGCGCATAGTCGGCAGCTACCTGGGCTCAGCCGTGCCGCGTCGTGATATCCCTCGTTTCGTCGACCTGTGGCGAACCGGACGGCTCCCCGTGGAGCGACTGGTGTCGGGAGAGGTGGCCCTCGGCGACATCAACGAGGCGATGGATCGGCTGCGCGCCGGTGCGGCGCTGCGCCAGATCGTCCGGATGAGCTGAGCGGAATCCACCGGCTACTTCTAGCCGGGGACGTACACTCGAACGCACACGCAGGCTGCAGTCTCACCTCACCGGGCGGGCCCACAGCCGTCGAGCGAACATCGGGGAGAGCCAATGGCCTGGTCACGGTGGCAGAAGGCAACTGCAGTTGTCGGGGGGCTTGTGCTCGCGGTCGGTGCGACCGGTGCCGCCTATGCCGCCGGAGCCGCGATCCAGGGCCGGCAGCCGGTCATGATCTACGCGTGTCAGGACAAGGCCACCGGGGTACTCCGCATGGTGCAGCCTGCCGAAGCGTGCAAGCGATCGGAGAATCGAGTCCAGTGGGACGGTCGTTCGGCCACCGGGCCGCGCGGCCCGCAGGGACCTCGCGGAGAGATCGGCCCCACCGGTCCGGCCAGCGTGCCGGCCGCAGTCAAGGCGACGTGGTGGACGGTGCCCATGAACCGGTGGAACCCACTGATCTCCCGCGACAACTACCTGATCGGAGCCGCCCCGGCGGCACTCAGCGTCGGGCACTGGGCGTTCAACGGCTACGCGCTCATCCAATGGGCGAGCGATCCCGATCCGCTGGCAAGGGCGGCTTTCGGCTGCTCGGTCGTGGTGAATGGCGACGCCTTGCTCTCCGGTCGCCTCATGACCGGCACCCTCGCCGCAAGTGACACGCAGGGCGTGATGATTCCGATCTCCGGAACCCTGACGGTGCTGGACTACGCGCAACCGCTCGAACTGTTTTGCTGGAACTCGGAGAGCACGGGCGCGAACCTCCAGGTCAAGGACGGCTCGCTCGTGGCAATTCCCGTGCTCTCGATAAACGGTTCGTAGGTGAGACGCTCCCGCCCCGCTGCATCTACAGATTTCTGCGGTAGACAAGCCACCGCATCTGTATCGGGGTTTCCTCGCGGGCGAGGTCATAGACGTCGTTTCCGGTGACCCACCCCTCGTACCAGGAGGTGGGCGGCCATGCGACCGCGGGTAGGTGCGCCTTCTCGAACTCGTAGACCGACTCGTCGGAGATGAGTTCGAGAGGAAGGCCAGCGATGGCCGCAGTGATCTGCGCGCGGGTGAACATCGAGGAGTAGCACTGCTGCCCCCATTGAAGCGCGGCAGCATCGGGGGTGTAGTCGTCGCGTGCGACGAATGCGCTCAGGACGAACTCGCCCCCCGGAGCGAGATGGTTGGCAGCCAGCATGAACACAGTGCGCAGGTCATCCACCGAGCGGAAGTCGGACGTGACCTCGGACAGGATGATCAAGCCGTAGTCGCGACGCAGATCCAGGTCGCTGCTGAGGATGTCGCCCTCGACCACCCGAATCGGTAAGGAGTCGCGCTGCGCCTCCTCGCGTAGCGTGTCGGCGAACTTCGGGGCGAGCTCGACGGCGTCCACGGGATGGCCTCGGCGCGCCAGGATGAGTGCATTGCGACCCGTCCCGGCGCCGAGGTCCAGGACCGCACAGTCCGCTGGTTCGGCAGTTGCTACCGACAGCGCGAGGACACGGGCATCCGGCTCGGTCCCGAAGTATGGCGGCTGTCGCGTCGACGTCCAGTTGTCGTACGTCGACCCGACGCTCGACCAGTGGGCGTGGATCTCGTAGTTCACGACGAGTCCGAGGGGTGAGCTATACGTGATCACGATCTCCGATCGCGGCGACTCCTCGAAGGCCCGCTTCAACTGGGAGTCCAGGGCCGCGCGCAGCGCATCAATCTCCTCGTCGGTGAACTCGACGCCGATACCGAGGAAGATCGAGTCGAGCATCTCGACGTAGTCCTCGAGCATGGCGGGAACGGCTGGCACGGCGATTCGGCCGGTGACGTCGGCCCGGCGCAGCAATCTGCGCCCCATGGATCTAGCGATGGAGTCGTCGGCCATACGGGTCAGATCCCACTGCTCCCGGCGCCGGCGGCCGCGGTGCCTGCTCGACGAGCCTCGACGCGCCGGCGGCTTCGCGAAGTGCATGAAGTGCGCGAAGTGCGCGATGTGAACATGCCTCGACCCCCAGAAGTTATGGGTGCCCCGTGGGGCAGGGATCTCAAGGTATCCCAGTGAAGGACGGTGCATGAGGATTTGGGAGACCTGCGCGCTCGCGGGATGCGTGCGTACGATGAGGTGCACAGCAGATCACTGAGGCATCCCGCTCATCGGAGGAATCATCGTCGTGAGTCTCGACCCGAACGCCGACCCGCTCGCCGACGTGGTCGCTGGTCAGTACGAGCGGTGGGTCTACCCGGATCCGATCCTTGATCTGCCCGGCTGGCTCGCCCACAACTGGCAGTGGTTCGATCCGAGCCATTCCCATCGAATGTTATGGCCGGACCGGGGCTATCCGACGGACCTGGACATCCTGGTCGCGGGGTGCGGGACCAACCAGGCGGCCGTCTTCGCCTACACGAATCCCACGGCCCGGGTCGTCGCCATCGACGTGAGCCAGGCGTCGTTGGACCATCATCGCTACTTGGCTGATAAGTACGCGCTGAAGAACCTGGAGTTGCACAGACTCGCCATCGAGGACATTGCCTTACTCGGGCTGGACTTCGACCTGATCGTCTCGACCGGAGTCCTGCATCATCTGGTGGATCCCGGGGCGGGCATGCGTGCACTGGCAGAGCGACTGCGGCCCGAGGGTGTCGCGGCCGTGATGCTGTATGCGAGGTACGGCCGACTCGGCGTGGAGATGATGCAGTCGGTCTTCCGGGAGCTCGGCCTCCGCCAGGACAGTGCCTCGCTGAGCATCGTGCGTGCGGCGGTCGCGTCACTGAGCGCCGATCACCCGGTGCGCAGTTACCTCAAGGTCGCACCGGATGTTGCCTACGATGCCGGCCTCGTCGACACCTTCCTGCACGGCCGTGAGCGCGCCTACACGATCGACGAGTGCCGTGACCTCGTGGAGTCCGCCGGGCTCGTCTTCCAGGACATCTTCCTCAAGTCGTCGTACCACGCGCCGCGCGACTCCGCCAGTGAGTTCTTCGCGGCGGTCGCCGCGTTGCCGCGGGAGCGGGAGTGGTCGGTCATGGAGCGGATCAACGCGCGCAACGCGTGCCACTTCTTCCTGGCCTGCCGTCCCGAGCGGCCCCGGGGCACCTACGAGATCACCTTCGCTGAGGGCGACCCACTGCGCTACCAGCCCGCACTCCGATACGGCTGCCGACTCGCGGGAGACGTGCTGCACCAGCGCACCTGGCAGATCAACCTGGATCCGATCCAGGCAGAGTTGGTCCGACGGGCCGACGGGCACAAGACGATCGGCCAGATCGTGACGGCCGCCGCCAGCCGGGGTCCGCTGGCCCGTGTCGACGAGGGTGCCCTCCGATCCACGGCCGTGCAGTTGTTCGAAAGGCTGTGGCAGCAGGACTTCGTGGTGCTGGGCATCGACCCGTCGGCGTGACCCGCGCCTTGTAGGGCGAATGGCGGAAATCCGCGCCACCGCGGTGCTAGCGTCGGGGCGGCCGCCCGGGCCTGTGCGCGAAGGGACCAGATATGACGACCTCTCGGAAGCGCGCATGGGTGGTGGCTGCGTTGGGCGCGGGTGCCCTCACCGGTGCGGTTCTCGCCGCGAGTGCGACCACAGCGGCCGCCGATGACTCGGTGGCGTCCCCTTCGTCGCCGGGTGACATCACAGCACGCGACCGCGGTGGCAACGGCGGCAATGGCGGCGATGGCGGCAAGGGTGGTGCGGGCGGCACCGGCGGCAGTGGCGGGCTGGGGACCGCGAGTGCCGATGATGTCGAGGCGTGCGTTGATCGGGCCATGCGTATGTCGCGCTACCTCAGGCAGACTGTCGATGTCCCGGGCTCGGCCGAGCAGCGCGGCGTCCCGCGTGTCATCGACCGCATCAAGGCGGTCTCGGGTGACTGCATGGACGAGTTGTTCCGCGACGGAACGGCGGAGGAGCCTGACGCTGGTGTCCTAGGCGGCGATGGGTTCTCCTACGACGCGACCACCTGCACCGGGAGTGAGCCGTGCGACGGCGGTCATGCCGGTCGGCTCACGGGTAGTGGTGGTGACGGCTTCAACGGTGGCGACGGTGGCAATGCGGGCTGGTACGGCGGTATCGCAGGCGACGGGTCGGACGCCGGAGCGACCTGCTCGAACCAAACCTGCCGCGGCGGCGCTGGTGGTCGCGCGGGCCGGTTCGGTACCGGCGGCGAGGGTGGCGACGGGTTTGACAGCCATCGTGGTGGTGACGGCGGTGCCGGTGGTCTCCGGCGCGGCACCGGGGGCGTGGGCGGCGACGGTGGCGACGCCCTGGCCGGGCGCGGGGGCCGTGGTGGCAACGGCGGCAACGCGGGTGCCATCGGTATCGGTGGCGCGGGGGGCAACGGCGGTCAGGGTGCCAGCGGGGAGCTCGGTGGCGCGGGCGGCAACGGTGGGGCGGGCGGCACCGAAACAGGTGACGGTGGCGCGGGGGGCAACGGCGGTCAGGGTGGCGCCGGGGAGGATGGCGTCCACGGGAAAGCGGCAGGCGGCGCGGGCGGTCAGGGCGGCATCGGCACGGCAGGCAGCACAGGCGGTCAGGGCGGCATCGGCGGCAACGGTGGTCTCGCCCGCGGGGCAGGTGTCGCGGGTGCGGGGGGTAACGGCGGTGTGGGCGGCGCTGGGGGCAACGGCGGCAACGGAGGAAACGGGGCGGCCGGTGCTGACGGCGCCACGGCGGGCGCGAACGGCGGCCGTGGCGGAGACGGTGCCATGGGCAGCGATGGGGGTGCCGGGGGTGAGGGCGGAAAGGGCGGTTCCGGATCTGTGCCCGGCTTGTCCGGCAATGGCGGCAATGGCGGCATTGGCGGCAGCGCAGGCACCGCGGGCGATGGCGGTCGGGGTGCGGACGGCGACGCCTCGAATGTGCAGGGTGGCAATGGTGGCGCGGGCGGCAACGCGGGCCTCATCGGAATTGGTGGCAAGGGTGGTTTTGGCGCTGTTACCGGTGCGACGGGCAGCGTTGGCCTGGCAGGCAAGGGCGGCGATGGCGGTGATGGTGGTCACGGCTCGTCGAGCGGCATAGCGGGCGAGTCCGGCGGCGACGGCGGCAACGGCGGCAACGGCGGCGACGACAGCTTGGGGGTCGACGGCGGCAACGGCGGCAACGGCGGCAACGGCGGCAACGGGGTCGCGGGATCCATGCCGGGGCAGTCGGCCGGCAACGGTGGCGCTGGAGGATTCGGCGGCCACACGACCTCGGGCGTTGCGGGCAGCGGTGGCAACGGGGGAGCGGGCGGATCGGGTTTCGGCGTCACCAAGGCGAGTCCGATCGGACTTAGCGGTGAGGACGGTTCGGCTGGCGGTGCGGGTGGCGACGGCGGCGACGGGGGCATCGCAACGAGCGGCACGGGCGGCGCAGGGGGCAACGGCGGAGCCGGCGGCGATGGCGGCGCGGCGGGCGACGGCGGGCTGGGGGTGAACGGTCCGACTCAGGCACTTCCGGGTGGTGCAGGTGGCAACGGTGGTGCCGGTGGTGTGGGCGGTACGGGTGGCAAGGGCGGCCCGAGCTCATCGGGGATCAACGGTGACGGTGGCGACGGTGGCGACGGTGGCGACTCCGGGGCGGGCGGCGACGGCGGCCACGGCGCGGACGGTGACGCAGCCGGGTTCACGATCAGCGGGACCAATGGTGGGCAGGGTGGCAATCCGGGAAGCGTAGGAGCCGGCGGCACAGCAGGTAGCCCTGGCTCGGGC
>JBILVH010000045.1:0-9560 GCA_044370555.1 Candidatus Nanopelagicales bacterium | reverse complement strand
CACGGCCACGTCTTCCTCGCCCAGCCCCCGCTCTACAAGGTCAAGTGGCAGCGTGAAGAGCCGCAGTTCGCCTACTCCGATCGCGAGCGCGATGCGCTCATCGAACAGGGGCTCGCGGCGGGCCGCAGACTCCCCAAGGAGGAGGGCGTTCAGCGCTACAAGGGCCTCGGCGAGATGAACGCCGATGAGCTCTGGGAGACCACCATGGACCCGGCCCGTCGGGTGCTGCTTCAGGTCACTCTCGACGACGCGGCCCAGGCCGACGAGATGTTCACCGTCCTCATGGGCGAGGACGTCGAATCCCGCCGCAACTTCATCCAGCGGAACGCGCGCGATGTGCGCTTCCTGGACATCTAGTCCGCAACCGACGATGAAAGGCATCCGGTGATCGAGACACCTACGGGCGGCCGTACCGAACCCGTCGACCTCCAGGTCGAGATGCAACGGTCCTATCTGGACTACTCGATGAGCGTCATCGTGTCGCGGGCGCTCCCCGATGTCCGTGACGGCTTGAAGCCCGTGCACCGCAGGGTCCTGTACGCGATGTACGACGGCGGCTACCGCCCCGACCGCAACTTTTCGAAGTCCGCGCGCGTCGTCGGCGATGTCATGGGCAACTACCACCCGCACGGTGACAGTGCCATCTACGACGCCCTGGTGCGACTCGCCCAGCCGTGGTCGCTGCGGTACCCGCTCGTTCAAGGGCAGGGCAACTTCGGTTCCCCGGGCAACGACCCGCCCGCTGCCCAGCGGTACACCGAGTGCCGCATGGCACCCCTCGCCATGGAGATGGTGCGAGACATCGACGAGGAGACCGTCGACTTCGCCCCCAACTACGACGGACGCACGCTCGAACCCCGGGTACTACCGAGCCGCTTCCCCAACCTGCTGGTCAACGGCAGCGCCGGGATCGCCGTCGGTATGGCGACCAACATCCCGCCCCACAACCTGCGTGAGATAGCCGATGGCGTTCGCTGGGCACTGGACAACCACGAGGCATCGCGCGAGGAGACCCTCGAGGCGCTGCTGACGCGTGTGCAGGGCCCGGACTTCCCGACCGGGGCCCTCATCGTGGGTCGCCGTGGCATCGAGGACGCCTACCGCACGGGACGTGGTTCGATCACGATGCGCGCGGTCGTCACCGTCGATGAGGATTCACGGGGACGCCAACTGCTCACAGTGACCGAACTGCCCTATCAGGTGAATCCCGACAACCTGCTGGTGCGCATCGCGGAGCTGGTGTCCGAGGGCAAGATCACCGGTATTTCCGATGTCCGCGACGAGTCCTCGACGCGCACCGGATTGCGCCTGGTCATCGAACTCAAGCGCGATGCAGTTGCGCAGGTGGTGCTGAACAACCTCTACAAGCACACCCAATTGCAGGACACCTTCGGGGCCAACATGCTCGCGCTGGTTGACGGCGTGCCGCGCACCCTGACCCTGGACCAGTTCGTGCGGTCGTGGATCGCGCACCAGATCGAAGTCATTATCCGGCGGACGCAGTACCGCTTGCGGAAGGCGGAGGAACGCGCGCATATCCTGCGCGGCTATCTCAAGGCCCTGGATGCACTCGACGACGTGATCGCCCTCATCCGGCGATCCGCGACCACCGAGGACGCCCGAACGGGCCTGCAGGAACTGCTGGACATCGACGAGGTGCAAGCCACCGCGATCCTCGACATGCAGTTGCGCCGGCTCTCGGCGCTGGAGCGACAAAAGATCGTCGACGAGTTCGATGACCTCACCGCTCGCATCACGGACTACAACGACATTCTCGGGTCTCCGTCGCGTCAGCGGACCATCGTCCGCGATGAACTCGACGACGTCGTCCAACGGTTCGGCGACGATCGCCGGACCCAATTCGTCCCCTGGGATGGCGACGTCTCCCACGAGGATCTCATCGCCGAGCAGGATGTTGTCGTCACGATCACGGCCGGTGGCTACGCCAAACGGACCAGCACCGACCTCTACCGCGCGCAGAGGCGAGGTGGCCGCGGAGTGCGTGGTGCCGCGCTGCGACCGGATGACGTCGTGGAGCACTTCTTCGTGACGACCACGCACCACTGGGTCCTGTTCTTCACCACGCGGGGCCGCGTATACCGGGCTAAGGCCTACCAACTGCCCGAGGCTGGACGCGATGCGAAGGGCCAGCATGTCGCGAACCTGCTGGCCTTCGGACCTGACGAGACCGTTGCCCAGGTCCTGACGCTCCGCGACTACGACGCCGCTCCCTATCTTGTGCTCGCCACCAGACGCGGCATGGTCAAGAAGACCCGACTCACCGACTTCGACTCCAACCGCACAGGCGGGATCATCGCGATCAATCTCGTTGAGGGCGATGAACTCATCTCCGCCCAGTTGGTGAGCGAGACCAGCGACCTGCTACTGGTCTCCCGCCGAGGGATGTCGACCCGTTTCACCGCGACCGACACCAACCTCCGACCGATGGGTCGGGCCACCAGCGGTGTGATCGGCATGCGCTTCCGCGCCGGGGATGAGCTGCTCTCCATGGACGTCGTACGCGACGGCGCCTACGTGGTGACCGTGACCGACGGCGGGTTCGCGAAGCGCACTGACGTCGAGGAATGGAGCGCCAAGGGACGCGGGATCCTTGGCATCCGCGCGATGCGGTTGGTCGAACAACGCGGTGCACTCGTGGGTGCACTCGTGTGCGGCGTCGAGGACGAGATTTACGCCGTTGCCTCGGACGGCGTGGTCATCCGCACCAGGGTGGAGGAGATCCGGCCCTCCGGGCGGGACACCATGGGCGTCCGCTTGATGAACATCGGGGAGGACCGCGCCCTCGTCGCGGTGGCGCGGGCCGGTGAACCGCAGTCCGATGAGACGCCTGATGCGGGGGATCCGGATCCGGGCGCCCCCACGTCAGCCGAACACCCCAGTTCAAGCGCCGAACTACCGGACCAGGGGTAGGGGGCCTTCGATGGCGGGGGATCGCCCCAGCGACACCTCACCTGGTCTAGTCGTTGCGGCACCAGGTGCTGTCGATGCGAACGCACCGCAGATCAACCGTGCCCGCCTATATGTGACCCGACTCGACGCGTGGTCGGTCGCGAAGGTCGCCTTCATGATCTCCCTCGCGCTCGCGGTGATGATCATGATCGCAGTGGCGGCCTCCTGGTGGGCACTCGACATCACCGGGGTCTTCGAGGCGCTCGCCCGGAACCTCAACGACATCATCGGATCCGGTACGACCACATTCGACCTGCGGGCCCTGCTTTCGTTCGAGCGGGTCATGGGGGTCACGCTCGTGCTGGCTGCGCTAGAAGTCTTCCTCGTTAGCCTGCTGTCGGCGTTGCTCGCGATGTTCTACAACGTCACGGTCGGTGTCACCGGGGGCGTCGAGGTGGTTCTGTCGGACGACGCCTGACACACCGCTGACCGGGGCTTGTTTGCGCACCCTGTGTGACTGCGCATACTGACGCAGTGTGGGACGCCCCGGGCATCATCGTCATCGGACCGGATCAACGGGTCGAGGCCGTAAGCGATGCCGTCGTCGAACTCCTTCGAATCCCGACGCTGGACATGGTGGGCCACGCTGTTGTCGACTTCCTTACACCCCCCGATGGCGACCCCGGACCAGACCTCGCGGCCACCGGAGTCGTCCACGTCGAGACCGAGCGGGATGCGGAGAGTGGCTTCCGCCGCATAGTCGCGGGTCCCCGGGCGGGAGCATTCGTCCTATGTCAGACGACGCCGATGCGGGACCACTTCGTTGAGGCGGGCCGCGTAGTCCTGCTCTTGCACGGACTTACCAGTCCCTCGGGGGACCTTGAGCAGGTTGAGCGAATATCCGCACGTGACGCGCTCACGGGTCTGGTTGGCCGACAGGCTTTCATAGATGAGCTGGATCGCCTGGCCAGCCACGCACGCCACGTGCCGGTCCGCGCTGCGGTGATCCTGGTGAACCTTGACAGCTTCCACGCCATAAACGAGCAGCTCGGCCACGATGCTGCGGATGTGGTCCTGCGTGAACTGGCATCCAGGCTCCGCGCCCTGTCCCTAGCCGGTGACCTGGTCGCTCGAGTGGGGGGTGATGAGTTCGGACTCATCGTGCCGACTACTCGTCCGCACGACCCAGCACTCACCGACTCGGTCCACGTCGTCCTCCGTCACCCGGTTTCGGTAGCGGGCTGGCAGACGCATGTGTCTGCCTCGATCGGACAGGTGGCCATTCCGGACGATGGAACATCAGCGGCCGAACTCCTCGTGAATGCCGGGCTGGCCATGCGAGTGGCGAAGGCGGCCGGTGGCGATCGCACGGCCATTTTCACGGCCGGCATGAACGAGGAGGCCGAGCGCATCGCGGCCCTTCGCCTTGAGTTGACGACGGCCCTGCGATCCGACGGGTTCCGGATGTGGTACCAGCCGATCGTGGATCTGCAGACCGGTGAGTGTGTCGCCGCAGAGGGCTTGATCCGGTTGCGGCGCGGGGCCGACGTCGTCGCCGCAGCGGAGTTCATCACGGTCGCCGAGCGGTTCGGCCTGCTCAACGGGCTCGGCCTTGCGGCGCTGGAGATAGCGATGGTGGACCTGCAACGACTGGCTGTTCACGTGCCCACCTGGACACTGCCCATAGCCCTCAACCTGTCACCCACCCAACTGCTCGATGAGTCGGCGATGTTGCTGCTCGCGCATTGGGAGGTGCCCGGGGGGCGTGCGCGGATCACGATCGAAGTGACGGAGTCCTTCGCTCTGCTCCCGGGCGGCCCGGGGATCCGAGCGTTGAAGGAGTTGCGGGGCCTCGGTTACCAGGTGGTAGTCGATGACTTCGGCGCGGGCTATTCGAACATCGCGCTCCTGGGGGCCGTAAGTCCGGACTGGATCAAAGTCGATCGCTCGCTACTGATCGCCGCGCGCTCCGGTGGCCGCGGCCGCCGCATCTTCGACGCGACGGTGCACCTGCTGCGGACCCTAGAGTCAGGTATCACGGTGGAAGGTGTCGAGACCGAGGAGGATCTGCAGATCTGCCGGGACACGGGGGTCGATCGGGTCCAGGGGAATCTCCTCGGGCCAGCCCAGCCGCTTGAAGCGCTGATCCTTGCCACCCACACCGGTTCTGCACCGGAGGGCGGTATCTGATTCGATACGCCTGTCAGACGCGAT
This sequence comes from Candidatus Nanopelagicales bacterium, assembly GCA_044370555.1. GTDB lineage: Bacteria > Actinomycetota > Actinomycetes > S36-B12 > S36-B12 > CAINMH01. Next base: position 4,436 of record JBILVH010000045.1, on the reverse strand, counting down.
TTCCTGTCGATGAGGAGGCTTCATGTCCGCTACCCCCGCCACGCCGATCAGTGTTGGCTCGCAACTCCCCGACGTCACCGTGCGCACCATCGTCGACGGTGCGCCCGCTGTGGTACCGGCGTCGGAGGTCCTCGGGTCAGGCCGCGTCGTCCTCTTCGCGGTGCCCGGGGCGTTCACCCCGACCTGCTCACGTGAGCACCTGCCGAGTTACAAGGAGCGGGCGAGTGATCTGTCAGCGGCGGGCGTCGACCGGATCGTGTGCCTCGGCGTCAACGACGTCTTCGTCATGCAGGCCTGGGGAGAGGTCAATGGTGTGAGCGAGACCATCACCATGGTGGCCGACCCAGACGGTGAGTTCACGCACGCGATCGGCATGGAGGTGGACTGCTCGGCCTTCGGCATGGGCGTGCGGTCCAAGCGCTACGCCATGGTGCTCGAGGACGGCGTGGTCACCGCGTTCCTCCCCGAGGAGGACGGCTTCTCCATGATCGCGAGTTCGGCGGACTGCGTCCTCAAGACCCTGTGACCGTGCTGCGTCGCACGCCCGCGGTCACACCCGGTGGTGTCGACGCAGCGCGTCAGTGGACGGCCATGTGGGTCGTCTACCTGGTCTGGGGCTCCACCTATCTCGGTACCGCCGTCCTAGGCGAGTCGATCCCGCCCCTTCTCGGCGTGGGCGTGAGGTACCTCCTTGCCGGCGGACTCCTGCTGGTGTTCGTGGCGCTGTGGCGTCCGCGCCTCCTGCGAGTCACCGCGGTCGAACTGCGGACGTGCGTGTTCCTCGGCGTCTCCATGATGGCGTTCTCACTCGGCGTCCTCGCCCTCGCACTGCGCTACGTCCCCACCGGGGTCGCTGCTCTGCTCGTCAGCGTCGTGCCGATCTGGGTCGTGATCATCCGGTTGATCGCGCGCGAGCGACCGAACTGGCGCACGCTCGTTGGTGTCTGCGTCGGCTTCGGGGGTGTGGCGGTCATGCTGGCGCCGGGCGGCGGCACCTCGCCACACGGCGGCGAGGGGGAGTTGCTGATCTGGTCGGCGATGATCGTCATCAGCAGCGGGGTGTGGGCGTGGACATCATGGAAGGCTCCCAAAATGAGGGGCCCGGCGCACACCTTCACGGCCAACACCTACCAACTCCTGATCGGTGGCGTGGCACTGGTGCTCGCCGGCCTTATCATCGGCGAGCGCTGGGATGTGGGCGCCGTGACGGCACGATCACTGTGGGCGCTTGCGTACCTCGTGGTCGTTGGATCCCTGGTCGCCTGGACGGCATTCTCGTGGGTGCTCCGGAACGTACCGGTCTCCCTCGGGTCCACCTACGCCTACGTCAACCCCGTGGTCGCGGTTCTGCTGGGCGTGTTCTTCTACAGTGAGGACATCAGCCTCGACGTCATCATCGGGTGCACAGTGGTTCTTGCGGGGGTCGTCCTCGTGGTGCGCGGGGAGGCCACCGGCATGGTCACCAAAACGCCGCCGGCCGGTGAATCAGGGGCGCGGGAGGTCACCACGCGATGACCGCACCCGACGGCCCCGCGCAGGTGATCCGGGACATCTGCGGTGCAGTGCAGCGTGTGCTCGACTCCGCCGCAGGGCGGGCCCGTCCGGGCTCGGTCTCGGCGCGCCTCCTCGGGGTTGCCGCGACGCAGTGGACGACCGTGTGGTTGATCGCGGTCACTGCGATTGCCGCGGCTGTTGCGTGGCTCGCCGCCCTGCTCCTGAACCTGTCGACCCCCGTCCCTGCCGCGGTCGCCGCCGTACTCACGGTGGCGCTATCCATCAATCGCTCTCTGCGAACCGGTCTCTCGCTCATCCTGGCCACCGCCGCCGCGCTGACCCTCGCCTTCGTGCTCTACCGGGTGTGGGGCATCCATATCTGGACGGTGGCCGTACTAGTGGCAGCATCACTGATCATCGGTCGAGTCGTTCGACTCGGCCGCGAGGGTGCGTTGCAGATCCCCGCCACCGCGCTCTTCGTCTACGTGCTGGGGGATCAGCTGACCAACCAGGTGATCCTTCAGCGCATGCTCGCGACCCTCCTCGGTGTGTGCATCGGCGTCGCCTTCTCCTTCGTCGCGCATCCCGAGCGGCCCGAACAACGAGTCACCGAGCAGCTCGCTGATGCGAGTCGCAGGCTCGGGTTGTTGCTCGAGCAGATCGGTGAACGAACCAGCCGCGGGGTCACACGAAGGGAGGCCGCCGAGTGGTTGACGCACAGTCGTGAGCTTGCCGTCGAGGTGGAGGCCATCGGCGACGCCCTCGATGACCTGCACCTCGGTGGCAGGTTCGCTCTCGGGTCGGAGCGCTCGCGCGGTCGTGCCCTGCGCCGGCAGTACGCCGTCGTGTTCCACACTGCCCAGCACGTCCACGACATTGCCCACGGCATCTTCGATGCGACGGCCGGGGGCGCGGTCGTCAAGGCGGAGGCACTCGGGGCGATGTTGAGTCGCACCGGTGCCGCGCTGGAGGTGCACGCGCGCACGCTGCCGAAGTCGATCGACCAGGTTGAACCGCCCACTGGACTCCTGCGCGCACTCGACGCTGTCGAGGAGGAGCGGGCTCGTAGCGTTGCGCGGCTCAAGTCGATGGATGACACGAGCGCCCTCCTACTCGGTGGCGCGATCGTGTCGGAGGTGGACCGCATGGTGGACCGGCTCGCCAGTCCCGGGCAGGAGGAGCCGCAGGTCTAGGGGTCCTCTGGCAGCAGGCCGACTGCACGCAGCCAGGTGGCCGTGCGCTCGCGCCCCTCGGTCAGATCGACCTCAGGTCGCCACCCAAGTGAGCGGATGGCACTGCTGTCGTAGGAGGCGCATCGGCGCAGGTAGCGGATGGACTCACGGTCCAGATCGAGACGCTCGCGTAGCCGGGTCGGGAGTACCGATGCAAGGCCGCCTATGACGGGCTCAGCGAGCCAGCCCGGCAGAGCGGGCGCCCACCGCATCCCCGCCCGCCCCGCGAACCAACCGTAGAACTCCCGGGTCAACGTTGCCGCGCCGTCGGTGACGATGAAGGGGCGGCCGCTGACGGCGGCACCAGCTGCGATGACGGTGTCGACGGCATCGAGCAGGTTGTCGATGTAGACGTGGTTGATTAGCGATCTGCGTGCATCGACGTACAGGAAGGTGCGACTGCGCATGTGTTCGATCGGGCGCACGATCCACGGGATGCTGCCTGGTCCATATACATCACCGGGGCGGATGACGTGGACGTCGAAGAGCCCCGGCAGATCAAGTCCGCGCAGGCGCTGCTCGGAGCGGATCTTGGTCGCGCAGTAGGGGTTGTCTGCAGGATCGAGTGGGCCGTCCTCGCGGCAGCCATCCGGGAAGGTGAACCCGTGGACCATCACGCTGGAGAAGTGCACGAAGGTGCGTGCACCCGCGTCGCGCGCCGCACGCGCGATACGCGCTGGCGCCTCGCCATTCACCGCGTCGAAGGTCGCCCAGTCACCGGACTCCGCCACTATCGCGGCGGTATGGATAACGCGGTCGACCCCCTGCACAGCATCGTGAATGACTCGCGGATCCGTGATGCTACCCCGACGGTAGTCGACCTGCGGGTGGGCGGGGAGGCCGTATCTGCCGGCTCCCGGCTCGTGCAGGTCGAGCCCGCGCACCTGCCACCCGGCGTCGGCGTACCTGCGCGCACACGCGGCGCCGATGAAGCCGGCGGCTCCGGTGATCAGGACTGTCGGCACGTGCCGACCCTATGTTCTATGGACGCGCGGTGCGCAGCGGTTCAGCCCGCCCACGCCTCGAAGGCAGTGAGTACCTCGTCGAGAATCGCCGCTCCCTTTCGCAGAGTCTCCTCGCTGGCTACCAGTGAGGGTCCGAGACGCAGGGTGTTCGGTGGTGCCGTGGCGATCGACATCCCGTGCTTGGCAGCCTCGATGGCAACGAACAGCGACGGTGTCAGGACGTCCCCGGTCGGGATGAAGTGCCGGTCGGCCTCGATCACCCGGCTCCCGTCCGCCCGTCGCAACTCGATCGCCCAGAGCAAGCCCGCGCCCTGGACATCCACCACGCACGGATGCTTACGCTGCAGATCCCGCATCAGTTCGCCAATGATGCGCCCCTGTTCGGCGGCTCGGGCCGGAGCGTCCACGGAGAGCATCCACTCCAGATTTGCCGCCGCTGCGGCCATGGCGATCGGGTGACCGGAGAAGGTTGCGACAGTCTCCCAGCGATAGTCGTCCATGAAGCGCGCGATGTCCTTGCTCATGACGAGCCCGCCGACGGGTAGGGCGGCACTGACCACCCCCTTGCCGATGGTCATCAGGTCGGGGGTCACACCTTCAGCATGCTGGTACGCGAACCACTTGCCCGTACGCGCGAAACCAGTCATGACCTCGTCGTCGATCCACAGCACGCCGAGGTCGCGAGTCATCTCGCGCATCTGGCGAAGGTATTCGGCCGGTGGATGGATCATCCCGACCCCGAAGA
>JBILVH010000044.1:0-9561 GCA_044370555.1 Candidatus Nanopelagicales bacterium | reverse complement strand
CGCGGCCACCGTCCAACGCCATGTGGGGTGGCATCCGATCAGAGCCCCACGACCACGTGTTGCGGAACCACAGGGTGGGCAGGACATGGATCGTCGCAGACTCCGGGCCTGCGTTGGTGATGCGGATGCGCATGGCCACATCGGTCGGGGTCTGCTTTGCGTAGGCCACATCGACAATCCAGTAGCGGTCGTCGTCGAAGATCCCCGTATCCAGTAACTCGTATTCGGGGTCGAGGCGCGTGCGGGCCGCGTTGGTTGCTCGCAGGTCGTCGTACGGGAACTCGCGCTGCGGGTAGTGGTAGCGCATCCGCAACCAGGAGTGCGACGGAGTCGCGTCGAGGTACCAGTAGTACTCCTTGACATCCTCCCCGTGATTGCCCTGATGTCCGTCAAGTCCGAAGAACCGTTCCTTCAGGTGCGGGTCCGCACCGTTCCACAGCGTGAGCGCGAGGCACATGTCCTGATTGATGTCGCTAAGACCCGCGATCCCATCCTCGCTCCATCGGAAGGCGCGGCTACGGGCATCGTCGTACGGAAAGTAGCGCCAGGCATCCCCGTCGGCGGAGTAGTCCTCACGCACCGTTCCCCAGGCCCGCTCGGCAAGGTACGGACCCCAGCGGTACCACGGGCCAGCCTCCTCGACGGCAAGGTGCAATGCCCCGGCCTCTGCCATCCGCTGCCGCTCACTCATAGGTCGATCCTGCCGTGTCCGCGGGTATCGCGTGGCCACCTCCGTGCCGGCTGTCGTACGGTTGGGGGGTGGGGTTCGAGCGTGCACGCGGAGGCAGGTGGCGCGCCTCCGTCGTCGGCATGGCGGCGGTCGCGACGGTTGCCGGTGCACTCACCGCGGGTGCGGTGCCAGCTCTAGGCGCGTCACGCACCGACGCGCATCGGCCGACTGCGGACCAGGGCGCCGCCGGCTTTCCCCTCACCCTGAACTCGCGTGGCAAGGGCGTCGTCCGGCTGCAGCAGAGCCTCGCCTGGCTTGGCTACGACATCAACCGCCGCGAGCGGCAGGAGGCCCGGCTCGGTGCCACCACGCAGGCTGCGATCGAAGCGGTGCAGGTGAAGTTCTTCTGGGCCCGGGAACGTCGAGTGCGCGAGTCCGTTGCATCGAAGATCGCCGCTATCGCGGGCGAGATCGGTGCGCTGCCAGCGGCCTGCACCACCGTGGGCCTCTCCCTCTGCATCGACAAGACCCAGAAGGTGTTGCGGTACGTTCGCGACGGCAAGGTCCTCCTCACTACCGACGTCCGCTTCGGGGTCCCCGGGCTCGACACGCCCGAGGGGACGTACACCGTGTGGTTCCGGTGGGAGAACGCGACATCGGGCATTGCCGGCCCCGACCAGCCGCGAACCCCTATGCCATACGCGCTGTTCTTCAACGGGGACATAGCGGTCCACCACTCGCCGACATTCGCGGCGTACGGCTACTACCCCGGTGGCGGGTCGCAGGGCTGTGTGAACGTGGCGAGCCTGGCCGACTCGCAGTGGGTGTTCCGAAACACCCCGGCGGGCACCCGCGTACACGTCTACTCATCCTGATCGTCGGCGAGGCGTCTGCCGCACGTGCTCATCAAGCGAACGTCGGCGCGGTTCCGCTCCGGCTCATCTCGTTGACCGTCTCGTGCACGATCGACGCAATGTCGAACTCGGCGCTGATCGAGCAGATCAACGTGAGGGCTCCCATGAGCGCGCGATGCTCCAGTAGGTAGGACGGCGGGAAGGCGAGGGCGGAGGCATCCTCTAGCGCCGCGACCGGATCGGTCCACGAACCCGCCCTGCGCGACAGCCATTCGATCGTGAACGCGAAGGTCGGGTCGGTCCACATCCGCGTGTCCACGTCGAGGAGTTCCATGAGCCGGTCAGCGGTCGTGGCCTGGCTGACCAGTCCGGCGCTGCGCCACAAGTCGAGGACACCGTCGCGATCGCCCTCGGCAGCCAGCCGAAGCGTTTGGGTGAACACCCAGGTGAAGGCGCCGCTGTCGACGGCCACCGAGCCAAAGTCGAGCACTCCGAGCGTGCCGTCCGGAAGCAGTCGGAAGTTGCCCGGGTGTGGGTCGGCGTGCGTGGCACCGGCGCGGGCAGGCGACAGGAACGTGAACCGCGCGAGTAATTCACCCGCCCGGTTGCGCTCCTCCTGGTCGAGCGCCGCGACCGCGGTCCAGGGTGTGCCGTCCATCCAGCGGGTGACGAGCACCTTCTTCGTCGCGAAGAGGACCTCGGGGATCGTCACCCCGCGGCCCTCCCATGCCGCGCGGAAGGTGCGCATCCACCCAGCCTCGCGGGTGTAATCGAGCTCTTCGGTCAGCCGGGCGGCGTGCTCATCGAGGAGCGCCGCGACATCTAGCGACGGGAGCATGCGCTTCGCCAGCGGCAGCAGCGCGCGTAGTTGCATCATGTCGGCTTTCACTGCACGGGCAGCATCCGGGTACTGGACCTTGATCGCAACATCGCTGCCATCGACCCACACAGCACGATGCACCTGACCGAGGCTGGCAGCCGCCACCGCCTCACGACCGATGTCAACACCCTTCGGTAGCACAGCAAGGACTTTCTCGACTTTGTCAAAGGGCTGTGCTTGCGCATCCTCGTACAGCTTGCTCATCCCCGACAGCAGTGCCGCCTGCTCTGGCGGGAGCACCTGGGAGAACAGCGCGAGGGTCTGGCCGAACTTCATGACCGGTCCGCGGGCCTTTGCCAGGGTGGCGGTGATCTTGTCGGCCGAGGCCGCGGTCGCGCGCGCGTAGGCCGCATCCTTGTCCGCACCGAGGGCCGCGGCGGTGGCGGCGCCCGCCATCCGCGCACCCGTGGACACCGGGATGGCGGCCAATGACGCGGCACGCCGAATGAGACCCACGCTGAACCTCCGATGCGAGTGAGCCTTCAGTCTCGCAGGGTTCCGGCGGCGGCGCCTCCCGCGGGGGGATCGGGGTGGGCATCCTCACACAGAGTCCCCACTAGGGATCGGGATGCCAGAACCAGGCCCACACCGAGGATCAGGTCCGAGCCCTGGACCCCTTGGCTGGCGGTGGCGACGAAGTCTCCCTGGGTTCGTAGGCAGTCGACAGGACTACCGTCCCAGGTGCCTCCCCCGCGATCATTGACAGCGCCATCTCCGCTGCGGCCCTACCCATTTCGGCCGGATCTCGCGTCACAACACTGATGCGCGGTCTCAGCGTCCGCAACCAAGGCAGATCGTCACAGACGACCAGGGACAAATCATCGGGTATGCGAATTCCGAGGTCGGATACGCCTTCCAGGACTCCTGCCGTTGACTGGATGCCACCGGCAAGGATTGCTGTCGGCCTCTTGGCCGCAGGCTTGCGCAGGAGACTGATTGCAGTAGACCGAACGAATGACGACGAGAACTGGCCTGTGATCTGCAGATCCGGGATTGGCTCCAGCCCGAAGTCAAGGTGCGCTTTGGTGTAGCCGCGCAGGCGCTCACGAGTCGGCCGGATGTCCGTGGTACCTGTGATCAGAGCAATACGGAGGTGACCGAGGCTGAGCAGATCAGCTGTTGCCGCGTACACGCCAGCCGCGTGATCAAGATGTACGCTTCCCGCCGTTACCCTGCCTAGGTCGCGGTCCAACAGCACCACAGGTCCGCCGAACTGATTGACGGCACGGCGGGTTGCCGCCGAGCGGTCAGAGATGGATGACAGCACGAGGGCGTCCACCCGCCGACGCTTCAAGACTTGGATGCGCTCAACCTCTCGGTCGGCATCACCACCGCTGTTGGTAACGAGGAGCGTGTAGCCGGCGGCGCTCAGAGTGGCTTCGACCCCGTTGATGTTCTCCATGAAGAGCGGGTTCTCAAAGTCACGGACGACATAGCCAACCGTCCGCGTCGAGCCGCTTCGCAGGCTTCGTGCGACCGGATCAGGCGTATAGCCCAGCGCCTCCGCGGCTGCCATAACCCGCATACGCATGGCCGTGCTGACATCCGGGTGCTCATTGAGGACTCGGGAGACGGACGACACGGCAACACCTGCACGCCGAGCGACGTCGTGGATGGTCGCGACTGCGCGATCGCTCACGGTCAACTCCCGGGGCCGGCTTGAACTTCTGCCGCCACAGGATAGTCGCTGTTCCCGGAAACGGTCCCGGGACACTCTGATCACGCGTGTGGTGCGGTCCTGACGCTGACGGGCTCGGCGGTGCGCATACTCTCGCCCATTGCGTGGAGTAACTCGACGGTGCGCGCTCCTAGTGCCAAAGGCGCCGGGTTGATCTCAGTGCGACCCTGGATCAGGTCCAATAGAGCCAAGGGAGGGCCCTCGCAGTGATATCGGCCCGCATTCTCAGCGAGCCCTTCGTCCGTCTCAGAACCCTCTGACCAAACCCAGAGGCGATCCCTCTCCAGATCCGCGTGCAACTGTCCGCGGCTCCCGAAGACTCGAACCTCCAGTTGGTGCCTGTTCTGCATTGCGCCCGCGTGATACGAGGCCCCCGAGATTGATCCCGTTGCACCACCGAGGAAAGAGACCGTTGCGGCAAGGTGGATTTCAAGGGCGTTGCCCTGCGGGAAACTTCCCGTCGCGTAGATCCGGTCGCCCCGCAGCCCGGTCAGTCCCAAGAGCCAGCCGAAGGCGTGTGACAACTGTGTCTGACCGTATCCACCACCAGCAAGTGCTGGATCGGTGTAAGTCCGAGTGTCAGCCTCGTCGTCGGGGTTGCCCGTGGAACTTACACCAGTACCCAGCAAGAGCTCTCTGATCCCAGAGGCCATATGAAGCATCACGTGCTCCACCTCACCCACCGGCTGGCTCTCCCATAGCGCCGACGCCTTCTGGTAAGTCTCCATGAAGTTCCACCCGAAGGACACCACCACATGGCGATTCAAGGTCTCAGCAATGCGTACGAGCTCCCAAGCATGTGCGGGATTCAACGTGACCGGCTTCTCAAGTAGGACGTGGCAGCCTGCTTGCAACGCCGCCTTCGCGTGCTCGTAGTGCAGGGCAGCCGGGCTCGACACGATACACATGTCGACACCGGAATCCAGCACTACCCGATAGTCCTCACTCGCAATCGGAAAGCCGAATTCCTTGGCGACGACTCGCAACTGAGGGTCGCCCCTGCGGCAGACGGCAACCAACTCAATCTCATCGCCCCGCCTCATGAGCGTTGGTAAGTGCGACGTCGTCGCCCAGGCCCCTGCCCCAATCACCCCGACGCGTACCGTCACCGACCGGTACCTCCGAACAACTCGCGAGTCAGATCAACCAGGTTTTCGACAATAAGTCCTTCACACTCTGGACCCACCTGCTCAGCCCGTGCTGAGTTGTGATGCGAGTACCCCGGCTCGTAGCCACCGTACGGATACTCCGCCGCGGTAGGGAAGTAGGCAATGTACTCATTTGAGTACCCGCAGAACACCGTGTAGGGGGCTGCTGACTGCTCCTTGACGGCAATGCCAATCTCGTTGAAGGGCTCGCCCGGAACGGCAGCAAAGGCGACATCTCCGATCCGGATCACTTGCAGCACGCCATCGACGTAGGTTTCCGCGGTGCCGGACCGCAACTGCGGAAGCACGCGCTCGGCCCAGTTCACGTGATGTTCAAGGGGATTGAGCCTGGAGCGCGGAGCCCCGTCGGCCACAGCTTCATCCACGGCACGCCGATACTCGACAAGTTCGGCCTCCACCTGTTCCACCGTAGGAAGTGGCTTCAGCGGGAACCTCACTATGCGAGTGGCACCCCGCACCGGCTGATGAGACTGCGGTGAACGTGGCGTGTGACGGTAGAGGATCGTGGGAGTGACCGACCCGTAGCCATCAACTCGCTCCACATCAGTCTCAACCGTTCGAATTCGGCTGTAGGCGGCGAGGGCCTCCAATGCAAGGCGCTCGCCGAATGCCTGCTCGGGACCCTCCTCCGCGTAGAAGCCCTCCAACGGTAGAACGTTGCCACCAGCGCCTTGAAGGAACAGGCAGAGCGCACCAGTCGTATCTTCTACAACATCTCGGACCACGCCCGGAAAATCCGATCCGATATACGGGTTTTCGCCGCCCAGAACGACTGGGTGGCAAGGGAACCCAACCAGCACGGCCAGCGGACTCCCGTCTTCCCTATCCACGCGCACTACGGACACTTCGGTGTCCACCACACCCTCCGGATTCCAGCCCAGGACCGTACGCCCATCGGGTAGGCGCTCTCTGCGGTTAACGCTTATTCCTTCAGCAGCACCGCTTGCCGCGCCAATTCGGGCAGCCTCCATGTCGCGAGCAGCCATGAAGGCGGCACTAGTGAGTCGGAACGGCAGGCTCTCAATGTAGTTCCAGTTTGAGGGTGAGATCTCACTCGCGCTGCCCCCGAGTTTCGGGTGCTCGTCGAAAGGATGGGGGGCCGCGTGGGTGTGACTGTAGTTGAGCAGAACATTGTCGACTGGACAGCCAAGGACTCCTGCGACGTCTTCCCGAATACGCCGCCCCTGATTGACGTCTATCCCGATGAGATCAAAGGCAATGATCGCGGCCCGGTCACCAGTTGCGGTGTCCTCGACAACGAGCGCGGTGGCGTACAGGGGTGACAGGACACTAACCACTGGGTCCGCGCGTCGAACAAAACCCACGCAGTCAATCGGCACCGGCGGGGTTATATCCACGCGGGCAACGCCAGCACGCAGGTTGGAAAGAGACATTACCTACTCCCATCAGTGGCCGAAATGAGTTCCAAGAGTTTGTTCTTCAACAAGTAGGTTTCACCGGTGTTGTCGACCCGATTGCAGTTCCACTTCTCCATCCATACATACTCGGCTGCAACCCAGCCGCTATAGCCGCCCGCGGACAGCGCCGAGACAAAGCCCCGCAGATCAACCGCATCCTCGGAGACCAGCGCCTGCATCACTCCCTCGGCAGCCGGACGGATCTGAACATGCCGAGTTCGGTCAATCAGCTCCACAATCTCTGGTACCTGCCACCCTTGGTAGGCGAAGTGCGACGGATCAAGCGTCAATGTCAGCCCGGGACAGCGGTCCAATAGGCGCCGCGTTGCCGCAGGGGACTCAATGCAGGAACCAACGTGCGGCTCAACAGACACCCCCAGGCCTAACTCCTGCCCCGCGTGCACGAGAGGAGCGAGCCCCTCCGCTGCCAGATCGATCGCAGCCTCCACTGCTTGACCCTCCTGCACAATTCCCGGCAGCATCGTGACACCCGGCGACCCGCACGCCACGGCAAAGGAGAGGACCCGATCGAATATCTCTCGGAGGTGTGCCTGGTCTTCATCGACACGACTTGTTGGGCACATCCTGCCCAAGTCTGGATCGGCGGTCAGAAAGACATCCGAGACCTCAAGCCCCGCCGCTTCGGCAAGACCCTTCACAGCGGCGGCCGCACCGGCCGGATCGCGTGTGACAGCAGAGAGCTTGGTATGGCTCGCTTCATGGAAGACACCGATGTCGATACCGGCAAAACCAAGGTCTGCAACCAGAGTCATGACCGCGCGGTGAGACAGTGTCGGCCACGTGTAGTCACTGCATGACAGCCTCATAGTCATACGCCGCCTCCACTCCTTGCGATGGATAAATCAACCGGGGTCATGAGGCCGGCTCCGGCAGTAAGTGCGGGGCGCACGAGATTTACCAGTTGCGCAGAAGTGGTACTGATCGCACCCATGGACGGCCTTGAGGACCAAACCGTCTGCTCACCGTCATCAATCACGACCTCATCTCGAAGTTCCCACCCGACCGCCTGCGGATTCACGTGAATGCGCAACTCAAATGTCAGCCATGGATCAGGTTGCTCCTGGATCCAGTAGCGCGCGTGCTGTGTGATGCCTACAACCCGGCCCAGTCCGATAGGAAATCCCAGGTCTGGGTCGGCGGACTCCCGGACTACCGTGCTGAACTCCTCATCTCCCCGGGTGATCTGCCTGCCCAAGCTCCGGGCGACGATACGCGCGCTTTCCGGAAAGCCCACGTGACCTCGAATCCGACCGGCGGACAGACCCTCCATGAACTCCTCGGGGGTGACACCGAGACCGAGGCCCGCACGCACTCGTTCGCCAAAGACGCCAGCATCGACCACGCGCCTCACCGTTACAGCGTGGATGGGACCGTAGGCGGTTGACAGCCAGATCGGCAGGCTGTCAAAGACGAAACCTGGGTTCACACCGACCGCAACAACCGCCTTGCCCGCACGAACTGATGCGGCTCGGAGCTGAATAGTTAGTGGATCTTCGGGAGCGGGGAAGGCCAACTCTTCTGATGTACACAGTACGGTCGAACCTGCTTCCAAGGCAGTAAGAACGAGGGGTGTGACCTCATCGAGTGCCGTACGCGTGGCGATCAGAACCGCGTCCGGGTTGGTCGCCTTGAGCGCATCGTCTAGGTCGGTGAAGTACAGAGACTCACCACCTGCCGACAGACCTGAGAGGACTTCTGAGACCGCTCGCCTCCCCACCTCAGACCTCCCTACGACGGCGGCGACGGTCAGTTGCTGGTCGCGGACTGCTCTCCGCAGGGCAGCCATGCCAACCCTGCCGGTGCCCACAATGCATACTGAGGGGCGCACGACTAGTCGAGCCGATACTTTGCGACAACAGCCTCATCAATAGTGATTCCCAGCCCTGGGCCGGTCAGCGCTGAGATGAAGCCATCGTGGTGCCAGATGCGCTGTCCAACCAACTCGTCCTGCATGGGGTTGGCGATCGGCTTGAGCTCAAAAAGCAGAACATTTGGCGAGGAGACCGAGAGGGCTAGGCTAGCCGCAGTGGTAATCGCACTGCTCCACGCGTGCGCATTAAAGAAGCGGTGGTACTGCTCCACGAGGCGCAAGACCTCAATTGATGCCGTGATACCCCCAACACGAGCGGGATCACACCCCACCACGTCGACGATCCCCGACTCAATGACGCGTCGGTACTGTCCATTGGTCCAACTCCGCTCACCCGTGGCCACGAGCGAGTTGACGTGCTGCCTGTAATGCCGGAAGCCCACCTCATCGTCCGGCTCCAAAGGCTCTTCGAGCCAGGTGAGGCCATAGTCCGCAAAGGCGTGGGCACGCGTGATTGCATCCGCGCTGCTCCACCGCAGGTGCTGACCGCGGTCAAACATCATCCAAGCATGTGGGCCCATTGCTTCCCTGAGCAGTCGGGCGAACGACACATCGCGTTCAATCTCGTAGCCGAGGCGGGCATCACCCGCCTTGCCCATACCGATCTTGACCCCGCGGAAGCCCTGGCGGATATAGTCCCCATGTCTTTGCGCTTCATCTTCTAGCGAGGGTAGAAACGCATGGGTGGAAGCGATCACAGGCAACTGCTGCTGCGCTGCACCACCGAGCATTTCGACCAGGGACTGGCCAGTGACTTGCCCCTTCAGATCCCATAGGGCCACGTCGACTGCACTTCTGGCAAAAGAAGCAATGCCCTCGGGGCCGTACCACCATGCACGCTTGGCAATCTCACGACTGATGGCCGATGCATTGCGCGGGTCACGCCCGATGACGAGTTCGGCGAGTCCTCGGATTACCACCTCGGTGGCTCGACAGGCCTCTGGCCACATAGCGATAGCCTCGCCCCAACCAACGGCGCCATCATCGGTCTCAAGTCGACA
>JBILVH010000043.1:0-9621 GCA_044370555.1 Candidatus Nanopelagicales bacterium | reverse complement strand
CGCATCGTCGCGTAGATCGGGATGCGCTCGGTGTAGAAACTGACACCGATCTTGATCTTCGAGGGTTCAGGGGCACTCGATGAGCTGGCCGTGGTCGGCGCAGCGCCGGAGCTGCTGGTCGCACTTGTCGTCGGGCTACTACCACCCGACGAACATGCGGCCAGCAGACCCGCAGCGGCCACCGCGGCCACCATCGAGCCCTTCAATCCGATTCGTAGCACTGCGTCTCCTCCTACTTGCTCAATCGCCCGTGCGATGTGGTGGTGGTGCATCCCCCGTGGGCCGGGGGACATCTGAGACGGCGACTATCTTCGTCGCCGTAATGCCTCCGAACAGGCGGCCAGGATGAACACCGTCCCGACCGCAACCTGCTGGAGTGCGTAGTCGACGCCGAGGATGTCCAGGCCGTTCTGGACCACCGCGATGAGCAGGATCCCGAAGAACGTGCGCAGGAGCGATCCCTGGCCGCCGAGGATGGATGTGCCGCCGAGGATCACAGCGGCGGTGGCGTAGAGCGTCAGCGTCTGGGAGATGCCGGGTTGACCGGCCTGGACGCGAGCGGTCAGCAACACCCCTGCAATGCCGCCGGTGAAGCCGGCGATCACGAACGCGAGAAGCCTGGTGCGCGCGACCGGGATGCCCGCAAGGTACGCCGCATCGCGATTGCCTCCGACGGCGAACACTCGAATGCCGTAGTTGGTGAAGTGCAGGATGATCCCGCCGATCACGAAGATCCCGAGCATCCACCACACCAGGGCCTGGAGTCCCAGGATCCGAGCCTTGGCGAGGTCGCCGAAGACATCCGGGAGACCGGCGATGGTGAGTCCCTTCGTCAGGTACACCGCGATACCCGTGGCCACGACGCCTGTTCCAAGTGTTGCGATGAATGCTGCGACTCTGAGATAGGCAGACAGCAGTCCATTGAGGATTCCGATGATCAGTCCGCAGCCGATGCCGACGCCGACGCCGGCTACCCAGGGCAGATTCCACTGCGCCATCGCAATCGCTGTCATGACGCCGGAAAGGGCGACGTTCGCACCGATCGATAGATCCAGATCGCCCGCGATGATGACGTACGTTGCACCGACCGCGACCATGCCAAGGGTCGATGCCTGTACGAGGATCTGACCGAAGTTTCGCGACGAGAAGAACACCGGGGATGCCAACGACAGGATGATGAGGAGCACGACGAGGAGGCCCGGGACGAAGGCAGCCTCCATGGTCACCCGGGGCCGCCACTTGGCGGATCCCTTGGCGGGGGCCGCAGTCGTGGTGCTCATGTCCAGACCTCCTTCTCGGCGTCCGCGAGGCTGCCCGCAGCCATGGCGGTTGTCAGAGTCCGCCGACTCGGTCGGTCGGTGCCCGTGTTGCTGATGACATCCACGACTTCACCGGCGTGCATCACATAGATCCGATGGGCGAGAACGCGGACTTCCTCGAGGTCTGAACTGCTGAAGAGCACCGCGCCACCCTTCTCGGCGTACTCGATGAGGTAGCGATGGATCTCCTGGCGCGCACCGATATCGACGCCCTGCGTCGGCTCCTGGATGACGAGGATCTGGGAGCCGTTGGCCTCCCACCGGCCGAGCATCACCTTCTGCTGGTTCCCGCCGGAGAGCGAGGACACGGGTTGATCGACGGACTGAAGGCGGATGTCGAACAGCTGCTGGTTGCGCGTTGCCACGTCGCGGAGTTTGCGCCGTGAGCTGAAACCAGCCGTTGCGTATTCGCGCAGATTCGCAAGACCGATGTTCTTGGCCACGGAGGCCCCGAGGATCAGTCCGCTGGCCTTGCGATCGATTGGTACGGCGCCGATTCCGAGAGCCTGGGCGGCACGTCGGTCACGGAACCTATGTGGCTTTCCGTTGACCTCTACCTCGGCACCGTGCGAGGGGATCGCGCCGCATGCGGCATTCATGACAGTGGACACACCGGAGCCGATCAAGCCGATGACGGCCACGAGTTCACCGCGCCCCACGGTGATCTCGACGGGTACCGACTCCGAGCGCACCCGCAGGTTGCTCATCTTCAGGACCGGCTCGCCCGGCAGATGAACGGGCCCCTGCTCGTTGACGACCTCCTGGCCGACGATGAGGTGCGCAAGCGACTCCAGGCTGAAGTCGACCCGATCCATAGTGCCGACATTGCGACCGTTGCGCAGGGCCGTGGCCCGGTCGGCGATCTCGGCTACCTCACCGAGTCGATGGGTGACCAGGATGACACCCGTACCGTGTTGCCGCAGGCGGTCAATGACGCCGAGCAGCCGTACGGTCTCGCGCGGCTCCAGGGCGGCCGTCGGCTCGTCGAGGATCAAGTAGTGCGGATTGCGCAGTAGGGCGCGGGAGATCTCGATCAGCTTGCGCTCAGCCGCGTCCAGTGAGCCCACCCGACGGCGCGGATCGACGTCGATGCCGAACGAGGCGAGAAGTTCGCGGGCCTCGGCATACATCACCGACCGGGCTGACAACCCCGCCCGGCTCGGCATCTTCACAGCGGCGGAGAAGATGTTTTCGGCCACCGTGAGATGGGGGAACAGGTGGAAATCCTGGTACACCACACCGATGCCCTGCTCCTGCGCCTGGCGCGGGTTGCGAAACCTGTGCACGGTGCCGTTGATGAATATGTCACCGGAGTCGGGGAACAGCGCACCCGTGATGACCTTGACCAGTGTGCTCTTGCCGGCGCCGTTCTCGCCGAGCAGCGCATGCACCTCACCCGCCCGCACCTCGAACGTGACGTCGTCTAGGGCTTTAGCTCCGCCAAAGGTGTGAGTGATCGACTGGGCGATCAGCGCATCAGCCATGTAGGCCGGCCTCATCGATGAACTCCCACAACTTGCTCGGAGTGAAGGGCGTCTCCAGCAATCGGTGGGCGATCTCGGGAACCGCAGCCGCGATGGCGTTGCCAATCGCTGCGGGTGAGGCGATGGTGCCGCCTTCACCGAGGCCCTTCATGCCGCCGGGGATGAAGGGGCTCGGTGTGATCAGGTGGTGGATCTGTACGTCCGGGACGTCGCAGGAGAGCGGCAACACGTAGTCGAGGTAGGTGGTGGTCGTCGGCTGGCCGCCCTCACCCCACTGCATCCCTTCGTACAGCGCGATCCCGATGCCCTGTGCGATCCCGCCGAGGACCTGCCCGTCACAGATCATCGGGTTGACCAGGACGCCCGAATCATGCGTGACCCAGTAGCCCTCGAGACTCACCAGGCCCGTGTCGAGATCAACGCTCACCGCGACCGCATGGGTGGCGTAGGCATAGGAGATGTCATCCGGATTCAGGATGAACGTCTCCTCCAGGCCAATGTCCTTCGTGTCATCCGGTACGTCCCAGTTCAACCAGGCCTTCTCGGCGACCTGCTCGAACGTCAGCGTGACATCCGGGGAGCCCTTGGGCCTGAAGACATCGCGCCCTTGATCGTCCTGGACCAACTCGAGGTCGGCCGGGGAGATCTCCATCTGGTGCGCGGCGATCGCAAGCATCCGCTCTCGCAACCGATCGGATGCGCGGACAAGTGCACCGCCACCCACCGTCATCGAGCGACTCGCGATCGAGCCCGTGGCGCTGTAGGGGTCCCGCGCGGAGTCGCCGAGCCGCACGCGGATCCGTTCGATACCGATACCGAGGTGATCGGCCGCCAACTGTGCGAATCCGGTTTCGATCCCCTGCCCCATGCCGGTGACACCCGACGACACGGTGACGCTGCCATCGGGCTCGACGCGGACCATGGCGGTCTCGTACCCGCCGAGGTGGAAGCCCACGATCTGCTGCGACCGCGATGTCCCGAGGCCCGAGAACTCCACGTGCGAGGCATACCCGACTCCGCGACGAATACGACCCTCCGACGGGGGCGGTGCCGCTTCGACGACCGCGGCCGCGGTCAGGCGCAGCCCCTCGGGATAGTCGCCGGAGTCGTAGTTCTGGAAGGTCTGGGTGAGGTACGGCAGGTCCTCGGGCTTCAGCATGTTGCGCAGACGCAGGTCCACGCGGTCGAAGCCGAGCGTGCGAGCCGCTTCATCGACGAGGCGCTCGCGCACCCAGGTCGCTTCCTGCATACCGAAGCCGCGGTAGGCGCCCGTGGGTGTGGTGTTGGTGATGACCGCGGTCAATGACGCACCAGCGGAATCGAAGCGGTACGGACCCGGCAGCATCGACATGGAGACGCGGAAGGGTCCGAGGCCGACATTCGAAGGGTGTGCTCCGAGGTTGCCCAGGATGTCGGTGTGTATGGCGAGGAATCGACCATCGGCGTCAAGGGCAAGCCGACCGCGGTGCACGGCATCGCGGCCGTGCAGGGTCGCGGTGAGATGCTCGACCCGGTCCTCGATCCACTTCACCGGGCGCCCGAGGCGCATAGCCGCCAGGCAGACCATGATCTCGTCCGGATAGAGATGCTCCTTGGCGCCGAATCCACCGCCGAGTTCCTGCACTGCCACACGCACCTGGTCGGCTCGCAGCCCGAGGGCGATTGCGAGGTGGTCGCGGCAGTGGTGCGGGGTCTGGGTCGACATCCACACCGTGAGCGTCTCGTCGAACGGATCCCATCGCGCAACGACGGCGCGCGTCTCCATCGGGTTCGGTGCGATGCGCTGGATCCGGAAACGATGCTCGATTACATGGGCTGCTCCGGCCATCACCTCTTCGATCCGCTCCCGCGGATCACCGGCGGAAACGGTCGCGCACACGTTGTCGCCCCATTCGGGCATCAGGAGCGGAGCGCCTGGCGCCACCGCTTCCTCCGAATCGGTGACCGATGGCAACTCGTCGAACGAGATCTCCAGCAGCTCGACAGCGTCTTCCGCTGCCGCACGGGACTCCGCGACGACGATACCGATCGGCTGACCGACATAGGTCACGTGCGTCGAGGTCACCGGGTAGTCGAGCATGCGCTGACCCGGGGCATGCCAGACGCAGGGGATCTTGCCGGTGGCAGCGGCGATATCCCGCGGGCCGAGGACCAGCGCGACATCGGCCTCCGCTCGCGCGGCTGACCCGTCGTAGGCCGAAACGTTGCCGTGCGCCACGGTGCTGCGCACGATCGTCGCGTGCAGCAGGCCCGGAAGTTGCAGGTCATCGGTGAACCGGCCACCGCCGGTGAGCAACTTCGGATCATTCACCCGTCGGACGTTCTGACCGACGTACGGACGCCTGACCCCGGACTCGGATGTCGCGGTCATCGCTGCACCGTCCAGTGCGCCTCGATCGCAGCGCGGATGTTCTGGTACCCCGTGCATCTGCAGAGGTGCCCACCGAGGACCTCATGCAAGGTGTCCTCAAGCCCTAGACCTTCCCGCTCGGCCGCGCGAACACTCATCAGGATTCCCGGGGTGCAGAAGCCGCACTGCAATCCATGCTTGTCGCGGAATGCCTCCTGGAGGTCATCGAGTTCCTCGGGGCTGCCGAGGGACTCGACTGTCTCGACTGTGCGCCCCTCGATCTGCACGGCGAGCATCAGACATGAACGCACCGCTTCACCGTCGACGAGGATCGTGCATGCGCCGCAGACGCCGTGCTCGCACGCGACGTGGGTGCCGGTCTTGCCGACCCCGTGGCGGATCGCGTCGGAGAGTAGGGCGCGGACTTCGACGTCCATCGCCGCGGGTTCACCGTTCAGGGTGAACGTCACAGTCCGGGTTTCCGCCTTCACGCCGCCACCCCCGTCGCCATGGTGCCCAGGGTTCGTTCGACCAACGTCGACACGAGGCCACGGCGGAACCGCGCACTCCCATGTGCGTCGTCGATCGGATCGACTTCAGCAGCGGCGTCCTGGGCAATCCGCCGACGGTCAGCGGCCGATGACAGATCGGCGCCGCGGGCCGCGGACTCGGTCGAGAGGAGTCGCACCGGACGGTCGGCAACAGCGATGACCGAGATGCGCAGGGCGCCGTCGGCCAACCGCCCTATACACACACCGGCCAGCGGATAGTCCCCCGGTCGCCGGGCTACTTCGGCAAAGGCGAAGGTCGAGCCGGCCGGTGTGGGGAACTCGACCGCGGTCAACAACTCATCGGGTTCACGTGAGGTGGTGAAGACCGTCTGGAAGAAGTCTCGCCACGACACGGTGCGTACTCCGGAGGAGCTGGTCAACTCGACGGACCCGTCGAACGCGGCAAGGACGCCGGGCAATTCCGACGAGGGATCGGCGTGCGCGAGGTTGCCCCCGATCGTTGTACGTGACCTGATCTGGGGGTGGGCGATGTTGCCGAAGGCCTCCGACAGTGCGGGAGCGACCCGACGGATGTCAGCATCGCGCTCGAGCCGTCGCACGCGCGCCAGGGCACCGATGCGTACCCGCTCGGGCGAAACGTCGACGCCGTCGAGTCCCGGCACACGGTTGATGTCGATGACGTACTCCGGCCTCGCGAGGCGCAGGTTGAGGAGGGGGATGAGACTCTGACCGCCGGCCAGGATGGACGCATCCGCACCGTGCTCGGAGAGAAGGGACAAGGTCTCGGCGAGGCTTCTGGGGTCCCGATACTCGAAGACCGGCGGCTTCATCCGCCTCCCTTCCGTCGACGTGGCAGCACGACGTACGCATACGCTGTGGTGGGTGCTACTTTGTGGCTTGTATGACAAGGATGTCAAGGATGTTGGGCCAACTGACGCGGGACTGAAACCTGACCGTGACGCCCGATAGGGTCGCGTGGGTCCGCTGCCGACCCGGCACCCGCCGAGAGCGGGAGTGGACCACCTCCGAAGGGTAGGCGTCATGGGTTGGCTCTACCTGGCCATCGCGATCGGCTGCGAGGTCACCGCCACCCTTGCCCTGCGCGCCAGCGAGGGCTTCACCAAGCTCGCACCGGCCGTGATCGTCGTCGTGGGCTACGTGTGTGCGTTCATCCTGCTCGGCCTGGCACTGCGCACCATCGGGGTGGGCCCGGCCTACGCCATCTGGGCCGGGGTCGGGACCGCGGGGGCCGCGATCGGGGCTTGGCTCCTCTTCGGCGAGCGGATCGGGGCTTTCGCCCTGGTGGGGATCGCCCTGGTGATCGCCGGGGTCGTCTGCATCACCCTCGGCGTCCGAGCACACTGACCCCCCACTCTTCCCTCACGGTGTCAAAACGCCTCATTAAACGGCTCGTTTTGACACCGTGAGGCTTCACCAGCGGGTGAGGGGGCGGCCTTCCTTATCGCGGAAGGCCCCGACGATGATCATGATGAAGTCGATGAGCGCGCCGATACCGAGGAACCCGAGCGTGATCAGCCACAGGATCCCGGTGCCGATCTTGCCGACGTAGAAGCGATGGATCCCGAGCGCGCCGAGGAAGAAGCACAGCAGCAGTGCCGCGAGACGTGAGCGGGGGCTGATGGCCTCCCCGTTCGGGGTGGTCCCGGCTGCGGACGGCGGGGGAGGGGGCGGGGTGGCTCCGGACATTCGCTCTCCACTTCAACGGTGATGGATCAGGGACGGGTAGCTCGTCATCGTTTAGCAGGCCCACTATGGCACCTGACACCCGCAAAATCGGTGCGTTCGGCCGCCTACTATCGGGCCGTGCCGCAGCTTCGTCACCCCTTCCTCGACGCACATGTTCCGGTCGCGATCGCCCATCGAGGCGGCGCCCTGGAGACCGCGGAGAACACCCGCACCGCATTCGAGTACGCCGTCGGCCTGGGGTACGACTACCTGGAGACCGACATCCAGGTGACACGTGACGGAGTCGCCGTCCTCTTCCACGACGACCGGCTCGATCGCACGACGGACGCGACCGGCCGGGTCAGTGACCTCACGTGGAATGAGTTGAGGGGGGTCGCGACTGCAGCCGGCAGCGACCAGATCATGCGCCTCGACGAAGCACTGGAGCACTTCCCCCGCCAGCGCTTCAACGTCGATCTCAAGAGCGCCGGGGCTATCGAGCCGTTCTGCGATGTCATGTCCGCGACCGGGGCATTCGACCGCGTCATCGTCGCCTCCTTCAGCGACGCTCGCCTGACCATCGTGCGGCGCCGGTTCGGGCCCCGGCTCGCAACCGCAGCCGGCCCCCGTGAGATCACCCAAGCCGTCGCTGCGGCGCGCACCGGACGGCGCTTTCCTGCCGCACCGATCGCCCTGCAAATCCCCGTGGATGTCCCGCTAGGGCCGCGACGTGTGTCCGTAGCCACGGTCGGACTCGTCAATGCCGCGCATCGTCACGGCGTGCACGTACACGTGTGGACCGTGAGCGACCGGGAGACCATCATCCGGCTTCTGGAGATGGGGGTCGACGGCATCATGACGGACCGGCCGCTCCTGCTGCGCGAAGTCCTTGTGGAGCGCGGGGAGTGGCGGTCGGACCCAAACTGATGCGCCGTGGCACTGATGCGCCCGCGCGCTCATCCGCTCCTCCGCTGATGCGTTCATGCGGCGGACCGGTCGCCCTGATCAGGCGTCGACGGGTGCAGCCGGGTCGCGCGGGTGGCGGATTCCCGGGTGGTCAGCGGGAAGGCTTCGCTTGATCACCACCCACGAGCCGAAGACAACTGCAACCACCAGGAAGTAGAACCCGATGCGTATGACGGCCAGCGCGATCAACTGATCGTCGAGGATGAGTGGGACCTGGACGACTGCTCGGAAGACACTGAGCGCAACCCATAGCCAGGAGGCCCGCGCAGCAGATCGGGATCCTGCCGCCACCGCATGCCAGTCCCCATCAGCGGACCGACGATGACTCCGAGCAGCGGCCAGCGCCACAGGATCGACACGGCGAAGGCGAGGGCCGATGCCGCGTTGGCCAGCACCGCCCCCCAGAAGTAGTCGGCGGCGCGACCGCTGTACGCAGCGAAGAGGGCCGCCACGCAGATACCGAGAACGACGCTGAGGATCCGGATCGGCCGCTCACCCCGACGTACTCGCAGGAGCGCGAGGATAACCGCGCAAGCGAGGACAGCCCCGATGGCGATGGTGAGATTCTGACCGCTGGCGAGGTAGGTGCCCACGAACAGGATCGGCGGGGCAATGGACTCAATGAGTCCACGCGGACCCCCGATCAGCACCTGGAGCGGGTGCCGTTCACGCTGCATCCTGCAAGGCTACGCAGGCTGGGGTGTGCATGGGCGAGGCCCCCGCAGCGGGGGGTCCGCGGGGGCCTCGCACAGCGACGGCACACGGGGGGGAGTGCCGCGCTGGTCCTGGTTATGCCGGAGTTCGGTGTGTCGGCAAACCTGGTCAGCGACCCGGCCGTCCGGCGGAGCCACGATGCCAGCGGGCACGAGTGCCTGACTCCGTGCTGGCTCTCGGATCGCTCACGAACGCCGCCCAGTGCGGCTTGGTCGGTCTGACACCCGGGGTTCCGATGAGGAAGGGCCGCGAGTCGCAGGACGCCTCCGGGCTTACTCGGCGCCAGGTGCGGGTAGGGCGTTGAGGCAGAAGCGCAATCCGTCGATCGCTGTCTGCCGCAGCGTGGTCACCGAGCCACCGCCGGTAACTTGACGATCCAGCGAATGCTCCAACGCGCTCATCACGCGCTCAGCCTCCCCGAGCCCGAAAGTCCCCAGAGTGCCGCGAAGACGATGTGCCGTCGGGAGAAGGTCGGCTCGGTCGGATCTCACAAGATCATCAATCGCTCCGAGGAGGACGCCCCGGCGGCGGGCCAGTACGAACTCAGTCACCTTGTCCGACTCAACTGCATCCGACTCAGCTGCATCCGA
>JBILVH010000298.1:0-2514 GCA_044370555.1 Candidatus Nanopelagicales bacterium | reverse complement strand
CGCCGGCCCCGCCCCCCACGACGGCGATCGCCGAGCGGCGACCCAGTGGCACGTGCGCTTCTGGGGCGGTGACGACCAGTCGCGGTGCCTGGGTGAGGGTGCTCACAGCGGATCCCGGAGCGCGGCGGCGACGGCGCCGACCGTGAGCCACTCGGCGGGCGCGAGCACCTTCCACACCTGGGGCGCGAACATGGGTGAGGCGGCCACGACCTCGCGCGTCGGCCCGTCGGCGACGACCTCGCCGTCGGCGAGGACCACGACGCGGTCGGCCAGGTCGGCCGCGAGTTCGACGTCGTGCGTGGCGAGGACGATCCCGTGGCCCTGACCGGCGAGCGAGCGCAGGGACTCGATGAGTCGACCCTTCGCGCCGTAGTCGAGGCCGCGCGTGGGCTCGTCGAGGAGGAGCAGCGGAGGTCGTGCCGCGAGGACGATCGCGAGGGCGAGCGCGAGGCGCTGCCCCTCCGACAGATCGCGCGGGTGTTGCGCGTCGTCGATCTCGGGCGCGAGGGTGCGCAGGATGGCGCGTGTCGTCCCGCGCGCGGCCGCCGCGTCGGCATCGGCGTCCGCGCACTCCGCATCGACGCGATCGCGGCTGAGGAGGTCCCCGGGTTCCTGCGGGACCAGGCCGACGGCGGCGATCAACTCGTGCGCCTTGAGGGTGGACGGCTGCTTGCCGAGCACCCGCACACTGCCCCGCAGCGGCGCGCGTAGGCCGACGATGCTCGACAGGAGCGTCGACTTGCCGGCGCCGTTGCGGCCCATCAACGCGACGATCTCACCGGGGTCGATCGCGAGCTCGACGCGGTCCAGCACGATGCGCGGGCCGTACCCGACGGTCGCCCCGGCCACCTCGAGCAGCCGCGGGACATCACGGTCGACCTCGGCCCGGTGGACCGCAGTGAAGGGTTGTCTGTCGGGCAGGCGGTCGCGCAATGCCGGAGCATGCCGTCGGGCGTCGCGTATCGACAGCGGCAGCGGCGTCCAGCCGGCAAGTCGCCCGAGTTCGACGACGGGTGGTGCGATCCGCACGGTACCCATCACCTCGGCCGCCGGGCCCGCGATGACGGACTCGTCACCGCCGGGCACGTAGATGATGCGGTCGGCGTACTGCACAACGCGTTCGAGTCGGTGTTCTGCGAGGAGGACCGTGACACCGAGGTCGTGCACGAGTCGCTGCAGTGCGGCAAGGACCTCTTCGGCGGCGCCGGGGTCGAGGGCGCTGGTCGGTTCGTCGAGCACCAGGATCCGCGGGTGTGCCGTCATCACGGATCCGATGGCCACGCGCTGACGCTGGCCGCCGGAGAGGGTGAGCAGCGGACGGTCGCGCAAGGTGTGCAGGCCAAGAAGGTCGAGGATCTCCTCGACCCGCTGACGCATCGTGGCGGGCGGCAACCCCAAGCACTCCATGCCGTAGGCGAGTTCGTCCTCGACCAGGTCGGTGACGAATCCGCTGATCGGGTCCTGCGGCACGACTCCGACGACATCGGCCAGGTCGCGCGGATGATGTGTCGCGGTGTCGCGACCGTCGACCAGGACCCGGCCGGCCATCGTGCCGCCGGTGAAGTGCGGCACGAGGCCGTTGACGGCCTGGAGGAGTGTCGTCTTGCCGCTGCCCGTGGGCCCCACCACGAGCACGAGCTCGCCCTCGGCGACGTCGAGCGACACATTGCGCAGCACCGGGTCGACCGCGTTCGGGTAGGTGAACGTCACGTCCTCGAATCGGATCACGCGAGCACCGCCTCTCGGTCGGCGGCCGCGGGTGATGCCGCATCGCGTCGGGGCGTCGGAGCGATGCGGTCGGGCGGCTCGGGGGCGATCCACGCGGGGGTGATCGCGAGGAGGACGGCCAGCGTCGCCGCCAACGGCAGGGTGGGCCAGCCGGGTGGGTCGACCGGGGCCGCCATGCCGGGCGCGGACCCGAAGGCCAACGAGACTGCGGCCGCGACCAGCCCGCTGCTGAGGACCGCCCACTCCGCGGCACCCCACGGGTCGCGGCGGTAGCGCGTGCGCCGATTACGCCGTCCGGCCAGAAAGAGTCCGGTCATGCAGCAGGCTGCGCTCACGGCGAGCAGGACGAGTGCGGCCGCTAGTGGCAGCCGCGCGTCCAGTAGCGCGCCGAGCAGGAGGGCCGCGGTCGCACGCCGCGTCGGCAGGTCGTCGAACGACGTGCGTCCGTAGCCGCGGGAGTCCATTGCGGCCGCGAGGCGCACGGAGCGGTCGAGTGCGCCGTCGAGCACCGGCAGCACGATGCCGTGCGCACCTCGCAGGCCGCGGACCCCGCGACCACGGAGGCGGCGGGCCGTGCGCAACCGTGCGGTGTCCGCCGCGATCGTCGGTGCGAAGGTGACCGCGACAACGACCGCTACGCCGACTTCGTACAGGGCCGCGGGCACCGACTTCAGCAGTCGCGTCGGCGATGCAAGGGAGTTCGCCGCACCCACGCAGGCGAGGATCGTCAGCAGGCGCAGCCCCTCGTAGATCATCGTCAGGAGCGATGGTCCGGACACCGCGCCG
>JBILVH010000297.1:0-2516 GCA_044370555.1 Candidatus Nanopelagicales bacterium | reverse complement strand
ACCCGGTGGACCGATCCGCATCGACTTCCTCGACGTGGACGAGCGCTGACCTTCGCCCCTGCGATGCGTGTCACCGTCGGGCGGATCGGCAAGCCGCACGGCTTGCGCGGTGATGTCACAGTCGAGCTGCGTACGGATGAGCCCGAGCGCTGCTTCGTCGTGGGCGGCACCCTCCTGACCGAAACCGGCCCCCTTGTCCTCGAGAGCGTCCGGTGGTCCGCTCGGCCGGTGATGAAGTTCGTCGGCGTCGATGACCGCACGGCCGCTGAACGCTGGCGCGATGTGCTTCTGGAGATCGAGCGCGAGCCGCTGGCCCGCCCGGAGGATCCGGACGAGTACTACGACCACCAACTCGTCGGCCTGTCGGTCCACACGTCTGCCGGTCCCCTCGGTGACGTTGTCGAGGTCATCCACCTGCCCGGGCAGGACCTTCTCGCCGTCCGCCGCGACGGGGCGGGTGATGTCCTCATCCCGTTCGTGGCCGAGGTCGTGACCGCTGTCGACATCGATGCGGGTCGCGTCGATGTCGAGTTGCCCGAAGGGCTGCTGGACCTGTGAGCGGCCTGCGCATCGACATCGTCACGATCTTTCCCGACTACCTCGCACCGCTGCGGCTCGCGCTGGTCGGCAAGGCAGTCGATCTGGGCCTGATCGACATACGCATTCACGACCTGCGTGACCACACCGATGACCGGCACCGCACGGTCGATGACACGCCGTACGGCGGTGGACCGGGCATGGTCATGCTGCCCGAGCCATGGGGTCGTGCGCTTGATGCTCTCGTGCACCCCGACTCCCTGCTGATCGTGCCGAGCCCCTCGGGGGTGCCGCTGCGTCAGGCGCATGCGGCCGAGTGGTCGATGCGTTCGCACATCGTCATCGCTTGCGGCAGGTACGAGGGCATCGATGCGCGAGTGATGGACCACTTCGCGGCGCGCTGCGAAGTGCATGAGGTGTCACTCGGTGACTATGTACTCGCCGGGGGTGAGGTGGCCGCACTCGTCGTGGTCGAGGCCGTGACCCGACTAGTCCCCGGCGTCGTGGGCAATGCGGAGAGCCTGAGTGATGACTCCTTCGCCGGCGGGCCGATGGCCGACCTGGTCGAGGGGCCGGTCTACACCAAGCCGGCCGAGTGGCGCGGCCTCGGCGTACCCGAGGTCCTCCTATCGGGGAACCACGCTGCCATCGCGGAGTGGCGCGCTGAGCAAGCACGCTCCCGCACTGCCGCTCGGCGCCCTGACCTCGGACGCGCCTGACCTCGGACGCGCCTGACCAAGGCCCCCCCGCCCGGCCCGATTGGAGGGTCCGGCCGCAGCTGTGGCACACTTGCGGGGCTCGGTGCCACTGCCACAGGGGCGGTACCGCGACAGTCTCCATACTCCCCGGACCTCCGGGCGGACATGCGGGCGACCTGTGGCGCTCGGACGGGATCCCCGATGCAGACCCTCGACTCGCTCGATGCAGCGTCCTTGCGCACCGGCATCCCGGACTTCCGCCCCGGTGACACCCTCAAGGTCCACGTGAAGGTCGTCGAAGGCAACAAGACCCGCGTCCAGGTCTTCCAGGGCGTCGTCATCGCGCGCTCCGGCGCCGGTGTGCGCGAGACATTCACGGTCCGCAAGGTGTCGTACGGCGTCGGTGTCGAGCGCACCTTCCCCCTGCACACCCCGATCATCGAGAAGATCGAACTGGTCACCCGCGGCGATGTGCGCCGGGCGAAGTTGTACTACCTGCGCGATCTGCGCGGCAAGGCCGCCAAGATCAAGGAACTGCGCGACAACTCCTGACCGCGCAGGACTATCGCCCAATCCGTTCGCGGACACCGGCTGAGCGGACACTCGTCGCGCAAGCACTGGTTGCGCGGGCCCTCCCCATCGACTGTCACGGGTAGCCTCGTCGTATGCCCACGGCTGCCGAGCGACTCGCGGAGGCGCGGGCCTACCTCGCCGCCGGTAACCCACGCAAGGCCGGCCGTTCGGCGTGGCGTGAGCTCATGGCCGCCGTTCGCTTCAACGACACCGGCGTCTTCGCGGAGTGCCAGGCCTTCGCGGCGGAGCTCGCGGCCGCGACGACGGGCAAGGAGCGGGCCGATGCCGAGCTACTCGGCAAGTACGCCACCGCCTGCCTAGACGGGGCCGCCACCGGCACCGCACCGACCTTCCTCGACCGCTTGCTCGGGCGCAGCCCTCGCGCGCGGCTGAAGCGATGTCCCGACTGCGCCGAGTCGATCCAGCAGGAGGCCCGGGTATGCCGGTTCTGCGGGGCGAGATTCGATCCGCAGGACTGACCGGTTGCGGTCGCTCCGTCGTGGGCCGCCTCCGGCGGTTAGGCTCGCCCGTGTGACGCGGCCAGGAGATGCTCCCGACGGCGAGCCGCTCCAGCCGACGCCTGCGCAGACCGTGG
The DNA here is from genome assembly GCA_044370555.1 of Candidatus Nanopelagicales bacterium. GTDB lineage: Bacteria > Actinomycetota > Actinomycetes > S36-B12 > S36-B12 > CAINMH01. The sequence goes on along the minus strand of JBILVH010000297.1, from coordinate 113 downwards.
CTGCATCCGAGGCCGATGATGCGGATCCGCTGACTGCCGACGACGGAGTGACCCCGGCCGCCGAACCACCCGGATCCGGTCGCGCCAAGTCTCGTATCCCGGGCTGGCTGGAG
>JBILVH010000076.1:0-7678 GCA_044370555.1 Candidatus Nanopelagicales bacterium | reverse complement strand
GGTGTCGAAGGCGTGGGTCAGTGTCGTGCCCTGGGTGTCTGCGGAATCCAGCCCTCGGGGCTTTGCGGATTGGGACTGGAGCAGGAGTTCCGGCGGCGCCACCGGCTCGGACGGGGCCGTCGGGCTCACCGTGGCGAGCAGTGGGTCTTACCGGATCATGGTGCACTCCTTCGACGGCTCGTTCGGCCAAGTGACAGTCACGACGTCCATCACCGTCGGCGGGGATTCAGTGACCGTGCAGTCGTGCCCCAATGATTTCAACTTCGCGGTCGGGCCGTGCCAGTCGGGGACAACCCCGATGGGCGTCGATTCCCAGGGGCGGATCATTGTGGCCATCCCGCAGGCGAATGTGCCCTTCCGGGTGTGCGACACCAATCTGGATGTGTGCCAGCCCCTGGCGAACGCCGGGGTCGACGTTGCGCGCTGGTCCACGGGCCCCGATGGGCGAGGCGGCTTCTGGCAGTTCGTGACCTGGACTAATTCGACGCAGACCGGCAAGGTCGGCCTCACCATCGAGCAGAGCGGCAACTACCGCATAACCCTGCGCCCGCCGTACGGAGTGCAGACGACACTGGCTGATACGACGTTCTACATCGCCGTGTCCGTCGACAGCGGTACTACCACTGTGCAGCGCTGCACCGGACCTAGCACTGACCCGTGCAGTACTCGCGGTGGTGAGTTGGTGCTCACCGACGGCTACCTATGGGAGCAGCGTTTCGCGACCCCAAATGTCACCGGCACAGTGCGTGATGCGGGCGGTGCCCTAGCCCAATGGAACTGGGTCGAGATCAGCCAGACCTGCACTGACTGGGAGGGGTGCCGCCGCTGGGTGGGTGGCAGCAGCACTAACAGCGAGGGTCGCTTCGCGCTGTCGCTTCCGAATGGCTCGTACATTGCAACTGTCCGCCCCAACTTCAGCAGCGCTGAAGGTAGCTCCGCGACAGAAGTAGCTTTCGCCGTCATAGATACCGGGCTTGAGGTGGCCGGGGTACCGGTCAGCACCCTTGACATCCAGATGCGCGGGGCGAATGTGCGCGGCGTCGTCTACGCACCGGATGGCTCCGTGGCGTCGTTCTCGGGTATGCAGATCGAGCGCAAGGACGGAGACTTTTACGCGTGGGTGACCTGGGCGCAGACATCTGGCACGGGCACCTTCGGAGTCAATTTGCCAGCGGGTACGTACCGTGCCCGAGTTGAACCGAATGGTCGGTTCTCGGCCAGCCCGGCGGTGGCGACCTTCGTGGTGGCCGGCGCTGACCCGGTGCTGGAGTCGGTGACATCGGGCGGTGCGCTCGTCGACGGGCGCCTGACTATCCAGTTCGCCACCCCGAACATCACCGGCACCGTGACCACTCCGTCGGGTGTCGCGCGGGGTGCCTACGTCGGCATCGAGAAGTGGGATCCGCGCTTCGAGCAGTACCTGTGGACCAATGAGTATCCGGGCACGGCAACCAACTTCGCCGACGGCACCTTCGCCCTCACCCTGCCGGAGGGTCGCTGGCGCCTGCAGGTGAATCCGCCGTGGCCGAACACCGAGAGCCTCACCACAACGAATGTCCCCATCCTTGTCCAGGCCGACGGGTCGACCTGCCGCTACTCCGACAGCAGCGCTGGTGTGTGCGCTCCTGAGTCAACCGGGCCGCTGACGATCGCTTTCGGGGCACCGAACTACCAGGCGACGGTCACCGCAGGTGCGAACTCCGTCGCGGGGTCCTGGATCTGGGTCGATCGCCAAACTGACTGGGGTTGGGGGCCCGGGGGCCTGTGGGCGAACGTGAATGAGTCTGGCGCCTTCGGACTCAACTTCACCGAGCCCGGCGTCTATCGCATCAATGTCAATCCTTCAGGCTCACTCACCGGCTTCTCCAGAGGCACCGCGTATGTGCGCGTTGAAGTTGGCGGCGATGACGTGCTCCTGTGCAGCCAGAGTGCGGCGGAGGTTGCAGCGGGCTCGGCCTGCGGTCTCACCTCCAGTGAGATCACCGGCGCGCAGATCGCGCTTCCGGGTGCCAACCTCGTGGGAACAGTCTCCGGACCCAGCGGCACCCTCCGGGATGCATGGGTCGAGTTGATGCAGGAGTCGTCGTTCGGCCAGCGTTGGATCGAGGGTTCGCCCACGAACGGAAGCGGTGCATTCAGCCTGACGGTGACCGAGGCGGGTGCGTACACCCTTCAGGTGAACCCACCGTGGAACAACACCTCGGGGCTGACGCGCAAGAGAATCCCGATAGTTGCGGGAGCTTTCGATGCTGATGAGGCTTTGGACATCTGCTCGGCCGCGAACCATGATGCGGTGTCCGGTACGTGCTCACTCGTCGAAGAGTCACTGGCGATCTCACTGGATACCGGAAACGTCGGCGGCTTGGTGATCAGTGCTGCAGGTGACCCAGTCGCCAACTCCATGGTCAGCGTGGAGGTGTGGTCGGCCGCACCGTGGCTGCGTGACGGTGAGCACGCCTTCATGTGGACGCACAACACCACCAATACCAATAGCAGTGGTGTGTACGGCGCCAATCTCGACCCGGGGACCTACCGCGTCACCGGGTACCCGTCCTGGAACAACACCGACGGCAGCGCGAAGACATCGAAGGTCATCACGGTCACGTCTGAGGGCTGGTGCTTGCAGGCGGAGACGGTGGACGGCAGCGGGGCTGCCGGTGCCTTCGGCTCCTGCGACGGACCCGTGACGGCCACTGCGTCCCTCGATATCGTTCTTGGTGCCGCCAACGTCACGGGGACCGTCACAACCGCGGAGCTCGCCACTGTTCGCGACGCGTATGTGTCGTTGAGCCGTGTGCGGACCATGAACGTCGACGGCCACTCGTGGACGACCTATGAGCACCTCGGTGGCACACCGACGAATGGCCTCGGTGAGTTCGCTCTCCGGGTCGACGCCTCGGGCACCTATCTGCTCGAGGTCAATCCGCCGTGGCAGGGCACTGGTTCCGACGGCACACGCTTCACGCGAACGCTCACGGTGACGTGTGCCTCGGATGTGTGTACCTACACGGTTGAGGGCGACAGCAGTGGTGCGTACGGCCCCGATCGCGCCCTGGCTCTGTGGTTCGTGGCACCGAATGTCTCGGGTCGGGTGTGTGCTGCGTCAAGTGACTCCGGTGCGTGCACGGGCGTAGAGAACGCTTGGGTGTCCGTCGAGTCAGTCAATGAGTCCGATCAGCCGGTGCAGTGGATCGAGGGCACGTCGAGCCGGCGCAACGGCACTTACCGGCTGTCGCTGTCTGACGGCCGTTACCGGATCACTGCGCACCCCTCGTGGCAGAACCCCGAGGGCCTGCCCAAGAGCGCGATCTGCACGGTGGCAGGACTCGTGGTGACCTGCGAGTCCGGGACGCACAGCTCGGGCGCACTCGACATCAAGTTGGCGAGTGCCAATGTGACCGGCACGCTGGTCTACCAAGTGGACGGCTCCGGTGAGACCCCGATGGCCTACGGGTACGTGGAAGTCCTCACGGCGGATGGCACCTGGGTCAGGGGTGCCCCTGCAGATGGCGATGGAGCCTTCGGCCTCGCTCTGGACCCTGGCATCTACACATTGCGGGCGTGGCCGAACTGGTCGACCGCTGCTCGCCCGATGATCGAGGTCGACCTCTATGTCGACCAGGCGTGCGGTGCGGTGTGCTGGAAATACAAGGCGGACTCGTCCGAGACATCGAGTCCTCTCAAGATCGACTTCGACCATGTGGATCCGAACGTCACCGTTGTGATCGGAGCGGGTCCGACTGACGCCGTCACTGGGAAGCTGACGGTTTTGGTGGAGGAGGAGGTCAATGGCGAGTTCCAGGCTCGGCCAGCCCTATCAGGTCGGTCCTCCGGTGGTGAGACGAACTCCTTCACCGCACTTCTCCCCGCAGGTACCTACCGGTTCACCGTTCTTGGTGCCCTCGGCGAGACACTCGCCAGCAACGTGTCGGATCCTGTGGTCGTCGGGGGTGAGCCGGTGACTGTACTGGTCATCCCGGCGGTCACGTCCACAGAGTGAGGAATAGGTCGATGGTGCAACTGGTGAAGGGCCGGACGTGGTTGCTCGCAGTCGGAGTGACACTCGGGCTCGTCGCGGCCATGGCGGGCCCTGCGCAGGCTTCGACCGGACTCGAGCCGACGTCAGTCGTTGCGGTTGCCGGGTCTGCGGCCGGTGAAGTCGACCTCACATGGTCCGTGCCGACCGACTCCACAGGCGTGCTTGGCTACTTGATCCAGGCCAACACGTCGCAGGGTGCGATCTGCGAAGCGGCCGAATGCCCCTGGGTGGCCGGGCAGAACACCTCCAGCTTCACGTACAGCGGCTTGACCAACGGCACGAGCTACACGTTCATCGTGTACGCCGAGCGGGCCGCCGGCTTCACGGCCAGTGCCGCGAGCGATCCGGCGACACCTTTCACAGTGCCCGATGCACCAGCGGCCCCCGTGGCCGAGCGCGCTGACTCTGGTCAGGTCACCCTCACATGGTCGACGCCAGCGAACGATGGCGGCGCCGAAGTGACGAGTTACACGGTCAGTTGCGTCACCGGCGGATGCAGTGCGGTGGAAGGTGTCTTCTCGCCGTACACCGTCACGGGCCTCGACCCGACGACTGAGTACACCTTCGCGGTAGTCGCGGTCAATGACCGCGGAGATTCAGCCTCCTCCGCACCTTCGAATGCAGTCACCCCCTACGGAGCGCCGACGGCACCGACGGAGGTCGCGGCCACTGCCGGGAATGCCCAGGTGACCGTGACATGGTCCGCGTCGTCAGGCAGCGGGCGTGAGTTGACTGGCTACACGGTGGTGACCGCCGCGTCCACGGACACGACCTGTACGACCGCACTCGGTACGACCACGGTGGACGGCACCTCGGCATCGGCAACGGTGACTGGGCTGACGAATGGCACGTCGTACGTTTTCTGTGTCTTTGCGACCAGCGGTACGGGCGGCGAGGTATTGAACAGCGCCTATTCAACGGCTTCGACTTCCGTATCGCCCGCGGACAGCGGCGCTGTCTCTGCTCCTGACGCACCGGGTGCCCCTGTGGCAACCGCCGGCGATGCGTCCGTGACCCTGGTCTGGACTGCGCCCAGTGATACGGGCGGTCAGGACATTGCCGCCTACACCGCGGTGGCGGTTGGTGATGCGACGAAGACCTGCACCACCGTGGTGGGTGTCGCCACGGATCCGCTCACGTGCGAAATCGACGGGCTCACGAACTACACCGAGTACACCTTCACGGTGACCGCAAACAACGGGGCCTTTGATTCAGATCCCTCCGGTGCGTCCAATGCGGTGACTCCGATGCCGGCTGGGGCCGGGCCGCCGAGTGCCCCCACCAACCTGCAAGTCACCTTTGAGGGCACCTCAGCGTTGGTCTCGTGGGATCAGGCTGACGTGACCCCTCCGCTGACCCGGGTGCTCGTTACGCCACTGCGTGGTGACGGCCAGACCATGACCCCGCAGGCACCGACCGACTTTGACCCGACGAGCACCTCCGGATCGTTCTTCGTCGGTGACCTGGCAGGTGGTGACTACTTCGGCTTCACGGTGTCGGTGCAGAACAACTTGGGCAGCGCGGAGGCCACGTCAGCGTCCTACCGCTACCTGTCGAGTGACCTGCCGGACCTGAGCGCATGGCCGCAGTGCACCACGGCGACCGAAGTCGAATGCATTGCGGACGCGGAGTTCATCGCGACCGGTGCACCGCTGAGTGGTGCCGGACTGACGACGTGGGTGGGGACCCTCGGGTCCTATCCGGGTGGCCCCCAGAGCATCAACTGGGCGATCCAGGGCCTGACCGGCGAAGAGGGCGAGATGCGCCTTGTGGTGCGCACCGGGGGCTGGCGGCCGCGCTACACGGTCGCGCGGGTCACGGGAATGGATCTGCAGACGACCAATGATCCGGAGGTCGGGTGGATTCTCACGATCACCGGTACGCCGCTTCACATGGATTGGGCAGCCGGGGACGATCCACTCTTCACAACATGCTCAGCGGGCTACTCACCCGCGCCGGATTGCGGGGACGACACCGCGCGCGCCAACGAGGTGGGGTCGGGCTGGCGGTTCGACGGCAACACGCAGGACCTCGGCGGTGCGGGTTGGGACGGTGATCGCGAGCGACTCACCGGGTTCTTCGTCTCCGTCGATGCCCAGGTTGGCCCATTCACCAACCCCCTCGCGCTGCAGTTCTATCCACCCTCGTCCACCCCTCAGGGATGGCAGGTGACCGTGGGCAACCCGCACCTTGATGTGAATGGCGAGCCCGTCCGCGGGTATCTCCGTGCCTGGCTGCCTTCGGCGTACTTCATCGCTCAGGGGACGACCCCAGCGGCTGCGCTTGCCGCCGGATTCAGTGTCACGTCCACCGAGGGAGGGCGGACAGAACTCGTGCCAGCGACCCTCGAGGCACACCGCGGAGGTGTCCGCGTGACGGTACCCGACTTCGGGTACTCGGTGCGCACCCTCGCGGTGCTCAATGCACCCGCTCCCGCAGTTCCAGTGCTGGTCGGGGGCGAGGTCACAGGTAGCAGCGCGTCGTTCACGTTCGCGGCGGAGTCCGGGGTCGACTACACGTACTCGTACTACGTGACTGGCCTTGGTTGTGACGAGTGCGGCCTGCTCGAGACCGATGTACCGATTGCCGCGACAACTCCGATCACGTCAGTCACTGTCCCAGGCCTCCCCTCCGGCGCCGACATTCACATCACGGTCACGGCGAGCCGAGGTGGCGTCGCGGTCGACTCGGAGGAGTTGTCCCTGGCAACGTTGTCACCGCCTGACCAGCCAGCCGCGCCCGAGGTCGGGGTGAGAACTCGCACGTCGGTGAGCATCACCTGGACCGCCCCGAGCGATAACGGCTTGTCAATCACGGACTACCTCGTCCAGTACCGGCTCGTGACTGAGTTGGACTGGACGCCGTTCGATGACGGGATCGGAGCCTCCACCTCGGCCACGATCACCGGGCTCACAACCGGCCAGTCCTACTCCTTCCGCGTGTCGGCGGTGAACGCTGGCGGGGAGTCTGAGTTCTCTGAAGGCTCACCATCCGCATTGGCCGCTGAGCGACCTAGTGCACCGGTCGCGCCCACGATCGGTGCGCGGACTTCCGGCAGTGTCGCGATCACCTGGGTGCAACCGGAGGCGAATGGTGCCACCATCACCGGGCAGATGGTGCAGTACCGCCTGGTCAGCGCGACCGAGTGGTCGACGTTCAACGACGGGTTCGTCGCCACTGGCTCGGCCACCGTCACGGGACTCACCGCGGGTCAACGGTATGTCTTCCGCGTGGCAGCAACCAACAGCCAGGGGATCTCGGACTTCTCGTCGGCGTCACAGTCCGCGTTGGCGGCTCAGGCTCCGAGTTCTCCGGCGGCGCCCACGATCGGTGCGATCACCTCCACCAGCATTGCGGTGTCGTGGTCGGCGCCGGCAGCGAACGGATCGTCCATCACCGACTACGTCGTGCAGTTCCGGCTCGCTAGCGCGCAGGCGTGGACGACGTTCAATGATGGCTCAGGCACCGGTCTCTCGGCGACAGTCACCGGGCTCACCTCTGGGAGCACCTACGTCTTCCGCGTCGCAGCCACGAACGGCGAAGGCACCTCCGGATTCTCGGCCGCCTCTCAGTCGGCGCAGACCGCCGATCCCGTACCTCCGCCAACGCGACCGACTCTTCGGGCAGGCGCTACCAGCT
>JBILVH010000296.1:0-2550 GCA_044370555.1 Candidatus Nanopelagicales bacterium | reverse complement strand
TGGTGGCCGACCGCATCGGAATCGCACCGGACCAGGTGCGAGTCATCGCCGGCGACACCGACGCGACGCCTTTCGGGTGGGGCAGTTTCGCGAGCCGTTCGATGGTGATCTGCGGTGGTGCGACGGCGGTCGCAGCCGACCTGCTCGCTGATCAGGTGCGCGATGTGGCCGCTGGCCTTCTGGAGTGTGCGCCGGAGGACTTGCAGCTCCGCGATGGTCGTGCCGTCGTTGCCGGTTCAGAGGTGGGCGTCGGCATAGCGGAGGCCGCGAGGTCGGCGTACCTGTCCGCGCAGAAGCATCCAGATCGACGCCCGGGCCTGTACTCGGAGGGCGCCTACGACCCGGCGGGGACCTTCTCCAACGCCTGTCACGTCGTGGAGGTCGAAGTCGATCCGGAGACCGGGGGCGTGCACATCACCCGCTACCTTGTCGTGGAGGACGCCGGATTGCTGGTGAACCCCGCGATCGTGGACGGGCAGATCCACGGCGGCGTAGCGCAGGGTGTCGCCAACGCGCTCCTCGAGGAGTTGGTCTACGACGACCAGGGCACCTTGCTCACGACATCGTTCCTCGACTACCTGCCCCCCACTGCACGCGAGATCCCGCCCATCGAGATCCATCACCTTGAGACGATCACGGATGCGACGCTGACCGGAGCCAAGGGCGTCGGTGAAGGTGGCACGATCGGAGCGCCGGCGGCGATCCTCAATGCGATCACCGATGCCCTCTCCGAATACGGGATCCATGTGAACGAGATGCCGGCCACACCGGCTCGGCTACGAGAGGCCATCAGGGCGAAGGAGACGGTCACATGAACGATCAGGTTCGAGTCACGCTGTCGGTGAACGGGACCGATCGCACCATCAACGTCGAGCCTCGCAAATCGCTGGCCGATGCGCTGCGCGAGGACTGCGAGCTCACGGGTACGCACTTGGGATGCGAGCACGGCGTGTGCGGGGCCTGCACGATCCTGTGCGATGGCGATCCGGTCCGTGCCTGCTTGATGCTCGCGGTGCAGGCGGAGGGCAACGAACTTCGCACGGTCGAGGGCCTCGCGCCCGACGGTGAGAGGCTGCACCCGGTGCAGGAGGCCTTTTGGAAGCACCACGGCCTGCAGTGCGGTTTCTGCACGCCCGGTTTCCTCATGCTCGCCGCGTCCGTCGTCGAGCGACCCGAACCGCCGTCCGACGAGGAACTCGATGACCTCATCGCCTCGAACCTGTGCCGGTGCACGGGGTATCAGAACATCCGCACGGCGTTCAAGGCGGCCATCGAGGCGACCAGGTCATGATCGGCGCCTCCGTTCGGCGACTCGAGGACGGCCCGTTACTCGTCGGGCGCGGCCGCTACGCGGCCGACATCGCCCTTCAAGGCCAACTGCATATGCGGGTCGTGCGTTCACCGGTCGCGCACGGGACGCTGCGGTCGGTGGACGTGCAGGCGGCCCGCGAACTCCCCGGTGTGGTCGCCGCGTGGTCGGCCTCTGACATCGACCTGCCCGTCATCGAGTTCCGTCAAGTCTCCTTCCCGGAGATGCTGCCGTACCGCCAGCCCGTGCTCGCTACGGACCGAGTCCGCTATGTCGGCGAACCGATCGCCGTCGTGATCGCCGTCGACCGCTATGTGGCGGAGGACGCCGAAGAACTCATCTCGTTCGACATCGACGATCTGCCGGCCGCCCTGAATCCGATGGACGATCCTTCGCAGTGGTCGTCCGGTCACGACACGGCCGCGCTGGACTTCACGTGGGAGTACGGCGATGTCGACGGCGCGCTGGCATCCGGATTGCGGTTGGTCGAGGTGGAGGCGCGGATCGGCCGTCACTCCGGTGTGCCGATGGAGTGCCGTGGGGCCGTCGCCTCGTACGATCCCAGCACCGGCCACCTCGATATCTACGGTGCCGCGAAGGTGCCGCACTACAACCGCGATGCCCTGGCGGTGATGCTCGGCATGGCTCCGAGCGCGATCACCCTGCACGAGACGCACGTCGGTGGGGGATTCGGTATCCGTGGCGAGCTGTACCCGGAGGACGCACTCGTGTGCTGGGCGTCGCGGGCTCTCGGTCGCCCGGTCTCGTGGATCGAGGATCGTCGCGAGCACTTCGTCGCCGCCAACCATTCCCGCGACCAGGTGCACCACCTGCGGGCTGCCATTCGCGACGACGGCGAGATCGTCGCCCTCGAGGATGAGTTCTGGCTCGATCAGGGCGCGTACGTGCGTACACACGCGGCGACTGTTCCGACCCTCACTGCCTCGATGCTGCCCGGTCCGTACCGCGTGCCGGCGTATCGCGTGACGGCGCACGTGCGCCTGACGAACAAGACCCCGGCCGGTACCTACCGAGCCCCCGGACGCTACGAGGGCACCTTCGCACGTGAGCGGCTGATCGACGCCATCGCGCGGGACCTCGGTCTCGACGTGAGCGATGTGCGCCGCCGGAACTTCATCGCCGTCGACGAGATGCCGTACGCACGCCCCCTGCAAGCGCTCGGGACACATGTGGAGTACGACAGCGGCGACTACGCGGGGCTTCTCGATCGGTGTGAGAGC
>JBILVH010000295.1:0-2551 GCA_044370555.1 Candidatus Nanopelagicales bacterium | reverse complement strand
GCGCGGTTGTCGCCGGTCTTATGCCAGCCCTCCTGCATCCGCGACACGAGGAAGACCTGGTAGTCCATCGACAGGCCGAACAGGATCGCGAAGACCATCACCGGCAGGAAGGGCAGGATCGGCCCGGTCCCTGACACACCGAGCACACTGGCGCCCCACCCCCACTGGAACACCGCCACGGTGATGCCAAGGGCCGCACCGAAACTGAGCAGGCTGGTCACCGCGGCGGTGAGCGGGATCAGCAGTGAGCGGAACAGCATCATCAGCGCGATGAAGCCGAGGCCGATCACCACGAGCAGGAAGATCGGCAGCACGTCGACGAGCACCGTGGTGAAGTCCGCGGCGATCGCCTGCGCTCCCCCGGTGAACGCACTCGCCCCGGTCGCGGTGAAGATCTGCGGCTCCACGACGTCGCGCAACTGCTTCAGCAGGGCTGCGGTGGCGGGATCGGCGGGTGCGGTGGTCGGCACCACGAGCATGTCGGTGACGATGCCGTCATCGCTGTAGACGGTGGGGACGTACTGGTACAGCGCGAGCATCTCGCGGTTGGGTGTCGTCGAGGCAACCCCCGGCGTCGCGCTGACGATGTCGATGATCTGCCCGACGGCTTCGTAGTCGCGCGGCTTGGCCAGCGAGATCGCGAGGAAGAACGGACCGTTGACACCGGGCCCGAAACCCTTCGCCATCAGGTCGAAGCCGGTGCGCGACGGTGTCCCGACCGGCTGCTGGCCGTCGTCGGGGAAACCCTGCCGCAGGGACAGCGCCGGTATGGCCAGCACGACGACGACCGCGAACGAGATGAGCGCGGTCAGCCAGGGCGCCCGCTGCAGACCACCTGCGTAGCGCGCCCAGCGGGAGGTGTCGATGTCGACCGAACGCGGATGCCGCGCCCACGGCATCCGCCACCCAAGCACGCGCCGGCCGAGCAGCGACAGAAGCGCGGGCAGCATGAACAGTGCCGACGCCATGACCAGGAAGACCGTCACCGCGGCTGCGATCGCGAGTCCGTAGAAGAAGGTGACGCGGAGCACGAACAGGCCGAGCAACGCGATGATGACGGTGCACCCGGCGAAGAACACCGCCCGGCCCGCGGTCGACACCGCGGTCACCGCGGCCTGCTTGGGTTCCACACCCGCCAGCACTTCACCGCGGTAGCGACTGAGCACGAACAGGGCGTAGTCGATGCCGACCCCGAGACCGATCATGGCGGCGAGTTCCGGCGCGAACGTCGCAACGTCGAGGACCTGGGCCACCACGAGGATCAAGGCCTGACCGGCGAGCAGCCCGATCGCGGCGGTGATGATCGGCATCCCGGCCGCGATCAGGGAGCCGAAGGCGATCAGCAGGATGACGATCGCGGCGACGATGCCGACCACCTCGCTTAAGGGTGGCTCCTGCTGGGCGGCGTCGATCAGGGTTCCGGTGGCGCCGACCGCGAGGGTCGGGGTGTTCGCTGCCGACACGGTGTCGACGAGCTCGACGATGTCGGCGGTGGCGATGGTCTGCACGTTGCCGCTGAAACTCACCACCGCATACGCGACCGTGCCGTCCGGGCTGATCGGGGACGAGGCCTTCGTCGCGGCGGCGAGCGCGGCGGTGATCTGCGCCTTGATGTCGTCCGGGGTGCCCGGGGGGAAGTCCGGTGGCGGAGGCGGAGCCGGGCACGCCGAGCCCAGTCGGTCGCCGTAGGGGCTGATCACACAGGCGACACGCGGATCGTCAGCGATCGTCTGCAGGGTCGGGGTGATGACGTTCTTCACCGCAGCGTCAGTCACCGATCCGGTCGCCGGTGACCAGACCACGTTGATGGTCGTCCCGGCGCTTGTGCCGCCACCGGGCACTTCGGCGAGGAGGGCCTGGGCCGTCGCCGACTCGGTGTTGGGCAGGCTGAAGGAGTTCTGCAGGACGCCGCCGAAGGCGGCGCCACCGGCAACGAAGGCGATGACGAGGGCGAACCAGATGCCCAGCGCGGCAACCGGTCGACGCACCGCCCACCGCGAGATGCCTGTCACGGCATCACCCTAGAGCGCCGACGGCCCGATCCTGGATCACTTGGGTCACTATGCGGTGCGCCGCCGACGGGGAGTGGCCCCGCCGGACGAGGAAGCCGACGAGACGGCGCGTGGCGGCCGCGTCATCGAGTCGGGACAGTCCCGCGAGACGGCGTTCGACCAGACGCCTCGCGGTCATGGCGGCGACCTGGGAATCGCAGTGCCCCACGGCGGTGCGGGCCAGGTCATCCGGGATACCACGTCGGCGCAGGGCGACCCGCAATGCGGACCCCTGCAAGCCGCGGTGGCGCACCCCGGACTCGGCCAGGGAGTCCGCCAAGGCCGCGTCGTCGATGAGGCCGACGCCCTCGAACTCGTCGAGGACTTCGGCGGCGACATCGTCAGGGATACCGCGCCGGGACAGTGCGGCCGCGAGGTCTGCCCTCGAGCGCGCGGCCGCACTCAAACGACGCAGCACGATCGCGCGCGCGAGGACGCGCGGGTCCCCGTTGTCGGTCACAGGTCGATGGGTGCCGCCGACGCGCCTGCACCACCGGCCG
>JBILVH010000120.1:0-5613 GCA_044370555.1 Candidatus Nanopelagicales bacterium | reverse complement strand
GCACGGGGGTCAGCACGATCCCCGTGGCGAACCGCTCGACCATCGGCAATATGAGCCCCGAGTACGGGTCGACGGTGGCGATCTTCCCGATCGACCAGATGACGATCGACTATCTGAGACTGACCGGACGATCCGAGCAGCAGTTGGCCCTGGTCGAGGCTTATGCGAAGGCCCAGGGCCTGTGGCACGACCCGCGCCACGAGGCCGTCTACAGCCGGGTCATCGAGTTGGACCTCAGCACTGTGGAGCCGTCGATCGCGGGCCCGCGTCGGCCGCAGGACCGGATCCCGTTGGCTGGCAGTCAAGCGGCGTTCCGCGACTCACTGGTCTCCTTCGTGGGGGACCGGCTGAGCTCGCCCACGGAGGTCGTGCTTGCGGACGGTGATCGATCGGTGATCGATCACGGCGCCGTCGTGATCGCCGCGATCACCAGCTGTACGAACACGTCAAACCCTTCGGTCATGATCGCGGCCGGCCTGCTGGCAAAAGCAGCAGTCGAGCGCGGCCTGACGCGCAAGCCCTGGGTCAAGACCACCCTGGCCCCGGGGTCGAAGGTGGTCACCGACTACTACGACAAGGCCGGACTCACGCCGTACCTCGACGCCCTCGGGTTCGACCTGGTGGGCTACGGCTGCACCACCTGTATCGGCAACTCCGGACCCCTGCCGGAGGAGATCAGCGCCGCCGTGAACAGCGCTGATCTCGTCGTCGCATCCGTGCTCTCTGGCAATCGGAACTTCGAAGGGCGCATCAATCCCGATGTGCGCATGAACTTCCTGGCCTCGCCGCCGCTGGTGGTCGCCTACGCGATCGCGGGGACCATGGACATCGACTTCGAGGTGACCCCGCTCGGCCGGGATCGTGACGGTGCGCCGGTGTTCCTGCGGGATGTCTGGCCCACCCCCGAGCAGGTCGAGGCCGTTGTGTCGTCGGCAATCAACCAGGAGATGTTCACGAGTCGGTACGCCGCGGTCTTCGAAGGCGATGCGCGGTGGCAGGACCTCGCCACCCCGACCGGCGAGATCTTCGCGTGGGACCCCGCCAGCACGTACGTCCGCAAGCCGCCGTACTTCGACGGAATGTCGCTAACCCCTGCGCCGGTGTCCGACATCGCGAATGCGCGGCTACTGGCACTTCTCGGTGACTCGGTGACGACCGACCACATCTCGCCAGCCGGCAACATCAAGGCCGACAGCCCCGCGGGTCGCTATCTCTCGGAGCACGGGGTGGCGCGCGCGGACTTCAACTCCTACGGCTCGCGGCGCGGCAATCACGAGGTCATGATCCGCGGCACCTTCGCGAACATTCGCCTCCGCAATCTGATGCTGGACGGCGTCGAGGGCGGGTTCACCCGGGACTGGACGTTGGCCGGTGGACCGACCGCCACGATCTACGACGCGTCCGTGAGCTACGCTGCGTCCGGCACGCCGCTGATCGTGGTTGCGGGAGCCGAGTACGGCAGCGGCTCATCGCGTGACTGGGCGGCGAAGGGGACCGCTCTGCTCGGTGTCCGTGCGGTGATTGCCGTCTCCTACGAGCGGATCCATCGCTCGAACCTGATCGGTATGGGTGTGCTGCCGCTCCAGTTCCCGGCGGGTGAGAACGCATCGACGTGGAACCTCGACGGATCCGAGATCCTTGATGTGGTCGGAGTCACAGCGTTGAACGCCGGTCCGGTGCCGTCCACCGTTGAGGTGGCGATCACCCGCGCCGATGGCACGCGGGAGAGCCGGACGGCGATCGTGCGGATAGACACCCCCGGCGAGGCGGACTACTACCGACACGGAGGCATCCTGCCGTTCGTCCTGCGCTCGCTCGTGTGACGCGCCGAGTTGCGGGCTGAACCGTAGACTCGGGGCGTGGCTGGCGACGTACATGACCTAGGCGAGTTGACCGTCGCCGACGTCAAGGGCATGTCGCCGGAGGGTCTTCGCACCCTGAGTGGCCAGATCCGCGCATTCCTGGTCGAGAAGGTCGCCCGGACGGGGGGTCACCTGGGTCCGAACCTCGGGGTGGTCGAACTGACCCTTGCGCTGCACCGCGCATTCGATTCGCCGCGCGATGCGATCGTCTGGGACACCGGCCACCAGGCGTACGTGCACAAGATCCTCACCGGGCGGGCGTCGGCGTTCGATTCGCTCCGGCAGGCCGGCGGACTGTCGGGGTATCCGAGTCGTGCGGAGAGCGAGCATGACGTCGTGGAGAATTCCCACGCCTCGACGGCGCTCTCCTACGCCGACGGTATCGCGCGGGCCTGGGAGCGCCAAGGGCTCTTGGCGCGGGCGGACCGTGCCGGGCGGCACGTAGTCGCGATCATCGGCGACGGAGCGCTGACGGGTGGGATGGCCTGGGAAGCGTTGAACAACATCGCGGGGTCGGACCGGCAGATCGTCATCGTGGTGAACGACAACGAGCGTTCCTACGCGCCGACCATCGGCGGTGTCGCGGACCATCTCGCCGCCCTGCGCACGACGCGCGGTTACGAGCGGGCGTTGACGTGGGGCAAGCGAGTGCTGAGCCGCACCCCGGTGGTCGGGCGTCCCGTCTACGGTGCCCTACACGGCATGAAGAAGGGGGTGAAGGACGTCCTGGCACCGCAGGGGCTGTTCGAAGATCTCGGCCTCAAGTACATCGGCCCCGTCGATGGGCACGACGTGCTTGCCCTCGAGCGTGCGTTGGCGCGGGCAAAGCGGTACGACGGTCCGGTGATCGTGCATGCGATCACCGAGAAGGGGCGGGGCTACGCACCCGCCGAGGAAGACGAGGCTGACCGATTCCACGGAGTCGGCGTGATCGACCCCCAGACCGGTCGCCCCACCTCAACGTCCGGCCCCACGTGGACCTCGGTCTTTGCCGACGAGTTGGTCCGCATCGGTCGTGAACGAAGTGACGTCGTGGCGATCACTGCAGCGATGCTCGGCCCGACCGGCCTCAAGGGCTTCGCCGACGCTTTCCCGGAGCGTACGTACGACGTCGGCATCGCGGAGCAGCACGCAGCTACGACCGCAGCCGGGATGGCCTTCGCGGGTCTGCACCCGGTCGTCGCGGTCTACGCGACATTCCTCAATCGTGCGTTCGACCAGGTGCTCATGGACTGCGGACTCCATCGCGCGGGAGTGACTTTCGTACTCGACCGCGCCGGGGTCACCGGTGAGGATGGCGCGTCCCACAACGGCATGTGGGACATGTCGATCCTGCAGGTGGTCCCGGGGCTACGGCTCGCGGCACCGCGGGATGAGGCGACGGTGCGCGAAGCACTCCGCGAGTCGGTGGGCGTGAGTGATGCTCCGACCGTTGTGCGATTCCCGAAGGGTGCCCTGCCGGAGCCGATCCCGGCTGTCCGGCGCGTCGACGGGGTCGACGTCCTTCTGCAGGGCGATTCGGGCGGGGTTCTCATCGTCGCCGTGGGCGCCATGGCGGCCACCGGCCTCGATGTCGCGCACCGGTTGGAGGCCCAAGGGCTGAGCGCCACAGTGGTGGATCCGCGGTGGGTGATCCCGATGCCCGCAGCCGTGGTCGACTTGGCGCGCGATGCCGCGCTAGTGGTCTGCATCGAGGACAACGTGCGCGCGGCGGGTGTCGGGTCGGCGCTCGCCCTCGCACTCCAGGATGCCGCGGTCGATGCTCCCGTTCAGGTCTTCGCGCTCCCCGTGACCTACCTCGCTCACGGTAAGCGCGCCGAGCTTCTGGCGCAGGCGGGTCTCAGCGCACAGCAGATCAGTCGTCGGGTGACTGAAGCGGCTGCTGCGCGAGCACGGGAAGGCACAACTCGACCTGCCACGGTCGGGCCCGGTTCTCCAGCAGGCTCGGGCCCGGATCCCCACCCGTCCACGCCGCCCGCCGAAGTGCCTCCGGCGGGATGATGGCGTCGGCCGCGATCCCCAATCCGGCCGCGAGCGTGGAGACCGCCGTTCGATAGCGCTCGAGACGTTCGGCAGCCTCCGGGCGGCGGGCCGGCCACTGGCGCGGATGCGGAAGGCCGTCCCCGTCGGCCTTCGCGCTGGGCAGCGCGGCGTCCGGCAGGGTCTGGGCCGCATCGATCGCCGCCCACCACGTCGTGAGATGGTCGCGCGCATGTCGCGCCCGCATACCCGGGAGTCCGCGCAGACCTTGAAGTGCCTGCGGGGGTGCGTTCGCTACGTCGACGATCGTCGCGTCCGACAGCACCCGACCGGGGGAGACGTCGATATGGGCGGCGACCCCGTCGCGCGCGGTCCATAGCGCACGCACGATGGCCAGACCCCGGCGACCGCGGACCCGGTGGATGCCGGAGGTCCGCCGCCAGGGCTCTGCCCGCGGGGCGGGAGGCGGCGCATCGCGGATTGCGGTGAACTCCTGGCCCGCCCACTCCCACCGGCCGCGTGCGCGCAACTCGTCCGCCTGCAGGCCCTGAAGGGGCAGGAGCAATTCGACATCGAGGGCGGCATACCTCAGCCACTCCTCCGGCAGCGGCCGACTCGACCAGTCCGCGGCCCCGAACCCCTTCTCGAGCCGTACGCCGAGATCGGCTTCGACGAGTGCGGCCAGACCGACGCGTTCGCGGCCGAGCAGGCGCGCGGCCACCTCGGTGTCGAAGACCGCATCGGGACGCCAGCCGAGTTCGGCCAGGCAGGGGAGATCCTGCAGAGCCGAGTGGAGGACCCACTCGCCGCGAAGTGAACTGCCCACGATCTCGCGGTCGCCCTCGCTCAAGGCGATCGGATCGATGAGCCAGGTGCCTGCGCCCTGTCGGTGGACCTGGACGAGATAGGCGCGCTGGCCGTACCGATATGCCGAGGCGCGCTCGGCATCGACCGCGATCGGCCCGGAGCCGCTGGTGATGGAAGCGGCCAGGGCCTCGACGCCGGCCGACGAGGTGACGAGGGGTGGCAGGCCGCCCGACAGTTCGGCGAGCGGGAGGTCGTCGTCGGTCACGTCAGAGCCGGGTCCGGCGGAGGGGGACGATCCCCTCGGGCAGGGGTGGCAGGCCTGCTGAATGGGCCAGCACCTCCAGCCATGCCACGGCATGGTCACGCACGTCGGCCTCGGCAGGGGTCCACGAGGCCCGTAGCTCGACGCTACCTTCGGCGGGCCGCTCGTCAAGCGCACCGAAACTTGTGCTGGACGTGACGGTGACCGTGCCCCCGAGCTGGTCGTAGTCCAAGTCGGCGAGGGCTTCGACCAACCAACTCCAGGCAACGTCGCCGAGCAGGGGATCGGTAGCGATGTCGCTTTCTACGCGCGCTCGGATGAAGGCGACGATGCGGTAGGTGCCCGCCCATTCGACGACCCCGGCCGGGTCGTGGAGCACGACTAGGCGACCGGCCGCGGCCTCGTCGGCATCGCCGAGGACTACCTCACCCGACACTGCGACCGCGAACGGTGCCAACCGGCCCGGGGCCGGTGTCTCGCTGAGGGAGATCTCGGGCCGGGGTGCGAGTTCGCGTAGTGCGGCCAGCACGGCATCGAAGGTCGAGGATGCGTCGGCGGCTGTACCCACCGGTTCAGGGTATGTGCGGGTCAGGGGGTGTCGGGGGCGGCGCGCCGGTCGTCGATATGGGTGAGGCAGACCGAGTTGATGCAGTACCGCAGGTCGGTGGGAGTGCCGTACCCCTAGCCCTCGAACACATGCCC
>JBILVH010000185.1:0-4221 GCA_044370555.1 Candidatus Nanopelagicales bacterium | reverse complement strand
AGGCGGCGCAGCGCACCTCGACGCGCGTCATCCCGTGGGAGCGGTCGGCCAGTTCTATCACCCGGTCTCCGGCTAGCGGGCTCCAGAACGACGGCCAACCGCAGTGCGAGTCGAACTTCTCCGACGAGCGGAACAGCTCGGTGCCGCAGGCCCGGCAGGCGTAGCTGCCCGCAGGGCTTGATCGTGCGAATTCGCCGGACCAGGGCGGCTCGGTTCCGGCCTCCCGCAGGACGTGGTACTCGACGGCGTTGAGGTCTCGACGCCACTCCTCGTCGGTTCGCGCCGCTGGGTACGGCACGCCGTCGGGCCGCTGTGTGGGCAGGGTCATGGCCTCAGGCTAGACGCCCTGGCACGATGCGCATGCGACGCTGTCACGTGGAGGTGCGATGAGCGAGATCCTGCAGACCCGCGGTGGGTGGTTGAGCGATTCCGATCTGGAGAGCGCGCGCGAGCGTGTGCCGATGGTGTACGTCGACGCCGTCCCCGTACGCGTCGACGAGGCGGGCCGCGTAAGTGAGGTCGGACTCCTGCTCCGGGCGCTCGCCGACGGCTCTATCTCACGGGCCGTGGTGTCGGGTCGGGTGCTGTACGGCGAGCGCATCCGGGACGCACTCCTGCGGCACATCGAGAAGGACCTCGGGCCGGTCGCACTGCCGCGCGTGCCGGTGTCTCCGGCCCCGTTCACGGTTGTCGAGTACTTCCCCGACCCCGGCGTCACCGGGTTCCACGATCCGCGCCAACATGCGGTGAGCCTGGCATTCGTCGTGCCCGTCCACGGTGACTGTCACCCACAACAGGACGCGCTCGACCTCATCTGGGTGAGCCCCGAGGAGGCCACCGGTGTTCAAGTGCAGGGCGAGATGGGGGGCGGGCAGGGCCGTCTGTTGAGGATGGCACTGGCACACTGCGGAGTGCTCGCCTGACTGGAGGTCCGGTCCTGCATCACAGTGCGGGGAACTGCGGCGGTCGCTTCTCCATCCGTGCGTTGAGCGCTTCGGCGAGGTCGGGCCAGCGGAAGGACCTGACCATGAGATCCAGGCTGTCTCGTGCCGACTCCGCGAAGTCGGATGCACTGGAGTCGTTGAGCTGGTCCTTGATCGTCGCCACCGCTCGCGGCGAGCAGGACTCAGCAACCTGTCGGGCCCACTCTTGTGCGGCAGCGAGCACGTCGTCGGCAACCGCGGTGACGAGCCCGATATCCAGGGCTTCCGCAGCAGCCACCGACCGGCCCGACAGCAGGATCTCCGTGGCGCGTGCGTGGCCGATCAACCGGGGCAGCAACCAGGCGGACCCGTACTCCGCGGTGAGCCCGAGTCGGGCGAATGCGCTGTTGAACGTTGCGGTGGGGCTAGCGAAGCGCACGTCGGCCAGCAGCGTGAGCACGAAGCCGACACCGGCGCTCGGTCCGTTGACGGCCGCGACGACCGGCGTCCGCATGCCCATCATGGTCGTGGGGAGGGTGCCCCCGACCGGGTCGGTCGCGAAGGCGTCGAGGGCATCCGCGCCCTGGGAGAGGACCCGGAGGTCGGCACCGGAGCAAAATCCCCGGCCGGCCCCCGTGAGCACGATTGCCCGGACCGCGGGGTCCTCCTCCAGCCGGCGCAATGAGGTGACCAGTTCGATGCCCATGGCGGGGGTGAGCGCGTTGAGCGCGTCCGGGCGGTTCAAGGTCACGGTCGCGACCCCGTCGGAGGTCGTTACTAGGACGGTGGGTTCCTGATCATCTGGCACGGCGGACATAGTTGCATGCCGGTCGATCCCGCGTGCACCTACCGCGTGCAACCTGGCATGATCAGGGCACTCCGGTCGATGGACCGGCACAAGGCAGGGAGCGCACATGACCACCGTGGTGTCCATCCACTCGTTCCGCGGCGGAACGGGAAAGAGCAACACGACCGCGAACGTCGCCGCCCAACTTGCTGCCGGGGGCGCCCGCGTGGCCGTGGTGGACACCGACATCCAGAGTCCGGGCGTCCATGTGCTGTTCGGTTTCGAGGACGCGATCGAGCCGACGCTGAACGACTACCTGTGGGGCAAGATCGCAATTGCGAAGGCGGCGCACGACGTCACCTCCGTCGTCGCCGCTTCGACAGACGTCGCCCCCGGTGGGGCGCTCTATCTCGTACCGTCGAGTATCAAGGCCGCGGACATCGCACGTGTCCTTCGCGAGGGCTACGACGTAGGTACGTTGAACGACGGGTTTCGTGAGCTGGCCAAGGACCTCCAACTCGACTACCTGCTCATCGACACACATCCGGGCCTCAATGAGGAGACGCTGCTGTCGATCACGATCAGCGACGTTCTGCTGCTCATCCTGCGTCCCGACCGCCAGGACTTCCAGGGCACCGCTGTGACGGTCGATGTTGCGAGGCGTCTCGACGTACCGCTGCTGCTCCTCCTGCTGAACAAGGTCCCGAGCGGGGTCGACCGCGAGGACCTGCGAGCGCAGATGAACAGTGCCTACGGCGCCGAGACGGCGGCACTCCTGCCCCTGGCCGAGGAGGTCGTGCAGAACGCGTCAGGGGGCCTGTTCTCGCTGACGTCGCCCGATCATCTCTGGTCGAGCGAGATCCGAGCGGTGGCCGACCGGATCCGTGCCTGACCGTCGAGGCGCGGCGCCCCGGTCCTCCTAGCGAGTGGTCAGTCGAGTTAGCTAGTGGTCAGTCGAGCAGTCGATCGGGCCGACATGACCACGGGGTGTTCATCGGGAAGTCGGTAGTGGTCGATGAGGAACGCCTCTACGGCCTCCCGGGCGAGCGTCGGTGCATCGCCGGTGGGCCGTCCGACGAGGTCCATGCGGAAGAACGTGGGCGCTCCGAAAGCCGACCAGTGCATGCCGTGATGTGGCTCGGCGTAGTCGACGGCAAGGTCCGAGTAGCCCCAGGACTTCCAGAGCGCTAAGAGATCGGGTTCGGACTCGGCGGCGAGCCCTAGCCACTCTCCAGCGAAGTACGCGGTACCCAGATCCCAGGCCCGGGCAAGCAGGTCGCGAGCCAAACTTGGTCCTCCCGTGCGGGCGACGCGTTGGGCGGGTGTGACCCCGAGGAAGTGCACGAGGCCGACCCGGCGCGGGAGGTTCAGATGCAGCACGAGAAGCGCCGCGGGAACCTCGTCCACGTAGGTGACGAGCAGATGCGCAAGACGATCCTGGGAGCGACCCCCGCGGGCGCGCCATTCCGCGAACTCCGGGTGCACGTGCGCGTGGGACGGGAAGAGGATGGAGTGCAGCCCGACGAGATCGTCGAACACCGTGTTCGAGGTCGCCCGTGCGGCGTCGAACGTCACCGCGGTCATTGCCGTCACGCTAGTCTTCCATCCGGTGCCGGGCCGAGATTCAGCCTGACTTGCGGCGCAGCGTGGCGTGTGAAGGAGGACGACCCGATGGCGGACCCGGACGATGATCCGTGGGGCTTCGCCGCGCCGAAGCGGCCACGACTTTCCCAGTCCGGGGATGGCACGACCGCGGCTGACCCACCGGTGGCGTCCCGTGCGCCGCGATCCGCCGATGTCGCCAACTCCGAGACGGTGGAGGCTGGCCCGGCGGACCCCATCGCGGCGATCATCGGTGGGCGCGTCGACCAGGAGCGCCCGGCCCCAACGGCCGAGCGCGGCTCCCGCCTAGAGGCCACCGGCGCGGTCAACTCTGCCCAGCGACTCCGGCAGCGCGCGTGGGTGCTTGCACTAACGATCTTCGCGGTCTACGCGATCGGATTCCTCGTGGAAGTCGTTGCCGCGAGCCAGTTCGTGAGCAGGCTCGGCAGTGACGCCCTGGTGATCATCTACGGGGTCGGAGCTTTCGGGCTCGTAGCCGTAGCGCTGCTGCAGATGACCTGGATCGACCGGATCCGTCGCGACAAGGCCGTTACGCGGGTGACCTTCGGCTACGCGGCCGCGTTCATAGTCGCCCTGGCACTTCTCGCCGTGCCCGCGGCCGCGACCTTCGGCAGCGGAGTGCTGTGGCTGCTCGCCGACCAACTCAACTTCCTGCTGCCCCTCGTCATCTGGGCGGTCATCGGCGACTTGTTCAACGCCGGTGAGGGGCGCCGGATCTTCCCGTGGATCACATCGTGGTCCTACTTCGGCCAGATCCTCGGCTTTGCCATCCCGACGGTCGCGCCACTCCTGACCGAGCGTCTCGGGCTACCCCTGTGGGGGATCGCGGTCCTTGCCCCGATCGTGTGTGTCGCGATTGGCGTAATCCTCCCTCGTGCGGTGCGCGAT
>JBILVH010000001.1:0-31256 GCA_044370555.1 Candidatus Nanopelagicales bacterium | reverse complement strand
CGCGATCCCTGACTCCGTGCTGTCCGATGTGCAGTCCCGGGTCAACGACGTACTCTCCGCCGATCTGCACGTGCACGCCGAGGTGATGCCGATCGACGCGGCTCGGGCGATGGGGGCGATGGCGCTCTTCGGGGAGAAGTACGGCAACGATGTTCGGGTCGTCTCCGTCGGCGACTGGGCGCACGAGTTGTGTGGCGGCACGCACGCGCAGCGCTCGGGCCAACTCGGTGTGGTCACGTTCCTGTCCGAGGGGTCCATCGGGGCGGGTGTGCGTCGTATCGAGGCACTTGTCGGGGTTGACGCGTACCGACACCTCGCCCGTGAGCACATCCTCGTCTCCCGTCTGGCCGAGATGCTCAAGGCACCGGGTGAGGAGATCCCCGATCGGATCGAGTCGCTACTCACCCGCCTCAAGGACGCCGAGCGCGAGATCGCACGCGCCCGGAGTGTCGCCTTGTCCGCGACAATCGACGACATCCTCGGGACCCCCGCGGATCTCGCCGGCGTGCGCGTGTGGACGTTCACGGCACCCGATGGCACCTCCGCGGGTGACCTTCGCGATGTCGTGACGCGGGGTCGGGCGAACGCCCGGCCCGATGTCCCGGCTGTCGTTGCGGGCGCCTCGGTCGAGGGTGAGCGTGTCGCCGTGGCTGTGGCCGTGAACGAGGCGGCACGCACATCCGGAGTTTCCGCTGCTGTCCTGCTGCGAGCTCTCCTGCCAGCGATCGATGGCCGCGGTGGGGGGAAGGACGACATGGCGCAGGGTGGCGGCACCAATACCGCAGGTATCGACGCCGGGTTCAGCGCACTACGCGATGCGCTGGTCGCTGGGGGTAGTGCGTAGTGCGCGACGGGGTCCGGCTCGGAATCGACGTCGGGTCCGTGCGCGTCGGTGTCGCCCGATCGGATCCGCGGGGTTTGGTGGCCACGCCTCTGGCCCCGGTGGCCGCAGGCCCGGACGCGATCCCGACCGTCGCCGCCCTCGCACGCGAGTCGGCGGCAATCGAGATCCTGGTCGGTCACCCCGTCGGGCTGTCCGGCGAGCCTGGCCGGGCGGCGAGCGTGGCTGCCGAGTTCGCCCGGGAGCTGGCCGTGGCCGCACCCGGGATCCGGGTCGCGCTACTCGATGAGCGACTCACGACCGTCGAGGCGACCCGTCGCCTGCGCGAGGCCGGCCGCGACGCGCGGCAAAGTCGGGACGCTGTGGACAGTGCATCAGCCGTCGTGATCTTGCACCATGCTCTTGAGATCGAGTCCAGGACGGGGCGGCCCCCCGGGATCACGGTTGGCCGCGCGCGACGCAGTAAGCGACGGGAGGTGCCATGAGCCAGGTTGTGGCCATGCTCACCCCCGGCCCGCTGCCTCCGTCGCGGAACCGCCGATCCATCCTGCGGCGCATCGTCGGCCTCCTCGTGGCCGTCGCGATCATCGTGGGGTCCGCATGGGGGTTCGCCGCGGTGCGATCACTCGCGCCACCTCCCGCCTTCACCGGCAGCGGCACGGGCAGCGTCGTCGTCGTGGTCAACGAGGGTGACTCGATCCGCGATGTGGCGCTCACCCTGGCCGATGCCGGAGTGGTGCAAAGTCCCGAGGCGTTCGTCAACGTTGCCGCTCTCGACCCCCGGTCCGGCACGATCTCCGCCGGCGCCTACAGCCTGCGGCTCGGCATGGCGGCGCCCATTGCCCTCGAACTGATGCTCGACCCGTCCACGCGAGCGGCCCGCCTGGTGCTTCCCGAGGGCCTGCTTCTCGGTGACGCACTCGATCGATTGGCCGCGGCCACGGGCCTCCCGAGGGCGGAATTCGAGGCGGCGGTGGCCGAGCCTGACACCGTCGGGCTGCCCGACTGGGCGAACGGCCGCATCGATGGGTTCGTGTACCCAGCAACCTACGATCTCCTGCCGGGTGAGTCGGCCACAGCGATCCTCGCCAGGCTGGTCGCTCGGTTCGACCAGGCCGCCGATGCCGTGGAGTTGGTGGAACGGTCGGAGGAACTCGGTGTCTCGCCCTACGACGTACTCATCGTGGCCTCGCTGGTGCAGGCTGAGGCCGCACCGGGTGACGAAGGCAAGGTCGCCCGGGTCGCCTGGAACCGGCTCGAAGCGGGTATGCCGCTGCAGTTCGACTCGACCATCAACTATGCGCTGGGCACCTCCACGCTCCTCATCACCGAGGACATGCTTGCGGTCGATTCGCCGTACAACACATTCACCAACCCCGGTCTACCCCCCACCCCGATCAACTCCCCGGGTGACACGGCACTTGAAGCCGCTCTGGCGCCCGACCGGGGGGAGTGGCTGTACTTCGTGACGGTGAATCCGCAGACCGGCAAGACGAAGTTCACGGACGACTACGACGAATTCCTCGAGTTCAAGCGGGAGTTCAAGCGCCGGTACGCACTGCAGCAGCAGGCAGCCGCGGCGGAGACGGACTCACCGTGATGCGGGCTGCGGTCCTCGGCTCACCCATCGCGCACAGTCGATCACCCGTCCTGCACCGCGCGGCGTATGCCGCACTCGGACTCGACTGGGACTACACCGCAATCGAGGTGACCGAGAGCGAACTTCCCGCGTTCATCGACGGCCTCGACGCAACCTGGGTCGGGCTGTCCCTCACCATGCCGCTCAAAGAGGCGGTGATCCCGCTGCTCGATCGCGTGAGCGAGACGGTCGCGCTATCCGGGGCGGCTAACACGGTCGTATTCGACGACGGTCGACGCATCGGTCACAACACGGACGTGCCCGGCGCGATGCGGACAATCCGCGAATTGGGACTCGATGAGGTCGGCGCTGCGACGCTGATCGGCGGCGGGGCGACCGCGCGGTCCATGCTCGTGGCCCTCACACGGCTCGGCGCACGGGCTGTCACCCTCGTCGTACGCCGTCCGGACGCGGTCGGTGTCGCCACGGCGCTTGCCGACCGGCTCGGTCTACGGCATGTCGTGGTCGGTTTCGAGGACGCTGCGGTGACCGATGCGCTGGCGGCGCCCCTGGTGATCTCGACCGTGCCGGGCGGCGCGGCGGACGGGCTGGTCACCCGCCTACCGCACGAGCGCGGGCCGCTCGTCGACGTGGCCTACTCGCCGTGGCCCACCGGGCTCGCAGCGGCCTGGCAGGCGGGCGGGACCCCGGTCGCCAGCGGGTTCGATCTGCTGCTGTGGCAGGCGGCTGAGCAGGTCGAGTTGATGACCGGCCGGAGTGCACCGATCGAGCAGATGCGCATGAGCTTGGCCGCGCACACGTAGGTGACCGTGTCCGATCTCGCCGCTCACATCGCCCTGGCCTGTGTCGCCGGCCTCGCGGGCATCGTTCTCGCCCCGGTACTGGCCGGCCTTGCGCGCTGGAGCCTCGGTGATGCCACGGCCGACCTCCTGTCGCCGGGGTGGGTGCGGGCGCTGGCGGCGACGGTGTTCGCGCTGTGCGCCGGTACCGTCGGACCGCAGTGGGACCTCGCGGCGTGGATGGTCTTCGCCGCCGCCTGCGTGACTCTCACGCTGACCGACTGCGCCACGCATCGGTTGCCCAATGTCCTCGTCGGTGGTTTCACCCTCCTGGCACTCGCGGCACTCGGGCTCGCCTCGTGGCTGGCGAGCGAGCCTGATCGTCTGGTGTCCGCAGTCATCACGGGCCTGGTGGTATTCGTCGGGTTCGCGGTCCTGGCCCTCGTGCATCCGCGCGGCCTCGGCTTCGGGGACGTGAAGCTTGCCGCTCCCATCGGCCTATACCTCGGCTGGCTCGGCTGGCCCGCGGCAGTCGTGGGCCTGTTCGCGGCCTTCACGCTCGGGGCCCTTGCTGGAGTACTCCTAGCCGTCGTCCGTCGGAGCGGTCGGCAGACTGCGATCCCCTTCGGGCCCTACCTGCTAGCGGGTGTCGGTGTGTGCCTGCTGGTGGCCTCGGGCTAGCGCAGTGGGAGACTTGGCGCATGCTGCGCTGGTTAACCGCGGGTGAGTCGCACGGACCCGCACTCACGGCGGTCCTGGAGGGGATGCCCGCGGGTGTGCCGGTGACCACGGACCTCATCGAGTGCGATCTGACGCGCCGACGTCTCGGAGCGGGTCGCGGCGCCCGGATGAAGTTCGAGAAGGACGCCGTACGCATCACCGGAGGTGTGCGCCACGGTGCGACCATGGGCGGTCCGGTGGCGATCGAGGTCGGCAACTCCGAGTGGCCCAAGTGGCAGACCGTGATGGCTGCAGACCCGGTGCCCGACGATGTGCTTGCCGGTCAGGCGCGCGCCGACGCCCTGACCCGACCACGCCCCGGGCACGCCGACCTGGTGGGTATGCAGAAGTACGGATTCGACGACGTGCGACCGGTCCTGGAGCGCGCCAGCGCCCGTGAGACGGCGGCTCGCGTTGCACTGGGAGCCGTTGCTCGTTCCTTCCTTGCCGCGGTGGGCAACATCGAGGTGCTGAGCCATGTCGTTCGTATCGGGGCGGCAGCCGCCGAAGGCGCCGTCCCGGCGCGGGGCGACCTCGGGCGCATCGATGCCGACCCTGCCCGGTGTCTGGACGCCGAGACGTCAGCAGCGATGCAGGAAGAGATCGCGCGGGCCCATCGCGACGGCGACACGCTCGGCGGGGTGGTCGAGGTGGTCGCCTACGGATTGCCACCCGGCCTCGGCAGCCATGTGCACTGGGATCGTCGACTCGACGCCCGGCTCGCCGCGGCGTTGATGGGGATCCAGGCGATGAAGGGCGTCGAGGTCGGGGACGGATTCGATCTGGCGGCGACCCGCGGATCCCTCGCCCAGGACGAGATCGTGGCGACCGACGGATCACTGCGGCGGACCTCCGGTCGGTCGGGCGGAACCGAGGGTGGGATGAGCACCGGTGAGGTCCTCCGCGTACGCGCGGCGATGAAGCCGATCAGCACCGTCCCACGTGCGCTGCGCACGGTCGACGTGGCCACCGGCGAGGAGGCCCGGGCCATCAATCAGCGCTCCGATGTGTGTGCCGTGCCGGCCGCGGGGGTCGTGGCCGAGGCCATGGTCATGCTGGTACTCGCCGATGCCATGCTCGAGAAGTTCGGCGGCGACTCCCTCGGGGAGACGCAGCGAAACCTCCGGGCCTACCTCGACCACCTGGTGGTCAAGTGACCGACTGGCCCGTCGTGCTCGTCGGCGCACCCGGGGCCGGCAAGTCCACTGTCGGCCGTCGTCTGGCGCACGCACTGGGGGTGCCGTTCCGTGACACAGACGCCGACGTCGAGGCGACGGTCGGCACATCGGTCAGCGACATCTTCATCACCGAGGGTGAGGCTGCGTTCCGCGCCTACGAACGCGCTGCAGTGGAGCGGGCGCTTGGTGAGCACCCCGGCGTGTTGAGCCTCGGCGGCGGCGCGGTGTGCGACCCCCACACCCGGGAACTCCTGCTCGGCCACAGGGTCGTATGGCTCCAAGTCGGGCTCGCGGCCGCGGCCTCGCGAGTCGGACTGAGCGGGGCCCGACCGCTCCTGCTCGGTGACGTGCGCGCAACGATGAAGCGATTGCTCGACGAGCGCAATGAGTTGTACGCCGAGGTCGCGACCGTCGAAATCCCCACGGACGGCCTCGGCGTCGACGCGGTCGTCGCGGAGGTGCGGCGTCAGTTGGCCGACCCTGCGGAGGTACGTACGTGACGGTCACCCGGGTCGAGGTGGGCGGTGACAGCGCGCCCTACGACGTCATGATCGGGGCCGGGACCCTTTCCGGGGTGGGCGAGTTGCTGCCGCCGGAGTCGACGCGGGTTGCTCTCCTGCATCCCGAAGCGCTCGGTGACAGGGCGGCTGACCTAGCCGTGGACCTTGCTACGCCCGGTCGTGAGGTCATCACCATCGAACTCCCCGACGGTGAGGAAGCGAAGAGTGCGGAGGTCGCCTACGGGTGCTGGGAGGCGTTGGGCCGCAACGGCTTCACGCGCACCGATGTCATCGTCGGTCTAGGTGGCGGCGCCACGACCGACCTGGCGGGGTTCGTCGCGGGCACCTGGCTGCGCGGTGTGGCAGTGGTGCAGGTGCCCACCACCCTGCTGGCGATGGTCGACGCAGCGGTGGGCGGCAAGACCGGTGTCAACACGGAATCGGGCAAGAATCTCGTGGGGGTGATCCACGAACCGTCCGCCGTCGTTATCGATACCGATTGGCTGACAACCTTGCCGACCGAGGACCTCGTGGCAGGGCTCGCCGAGGTGATCAAGACGGGCTTCATCGCCGACCCGGTCATTCTCGACCTGGTCGAGGCCGATCCGGCCGGCGCGGTGGATCCGCGCAGCGAGGTTCTGCGTGAACTCATCGAGCGGTCCGTCATAGTGAAAGCACGCGTCGTGTCCGCTGATGTTCGCGAGCGGATCGGAGACGAGTTGGGTCGTGAGGTTCTCAACTACGGCCACACCTTCGGTCATGCGATCGAGCGGGCAGAGGAGTACAACTGGCGCCACGGCGACGCCGTTGCGGTGGGCATGGTCTACGTCGCCGAACTCGCCCGAGCGGTCGGACTGCTGTCTGATCAGGTTGTCGAGCGGCACCGGGGAATCCTGACCTCGGTCGGGCTCCCGACGTCCTACTCGCCCGGCCGGTGGGATGAGCTGCGCGCCGCGATGCGCGTCGACAAGAAGACCCGCGGCGACGACCTGCGATTCGTAGTGTTGGAGGACGTCGGCCGACCGCGTATCCTGCGCGGGCCGGACGAAGCAGTCGTTCGAGCAGCGTACGAGGAGGTGTGTCGGTGACCCGACCCGTACTCGTCCTGAACGGTCCGAACCTCGGCCGCCTCGGCATGCGAGAGCCGGAGATCTACGGTGCGACGAGTCACGCCGACCTGGTCGCACTATGTGAGCGCGCCGGTGCCGATCTCGGATTCGCCGTTACGGTGCGCCAGACCGATGACGAGGCCGAACTCATCGGGTGGCTGCACGAAGCGGCCGACGCACGAGTGCCGGTCATCTTGAACCCGGCCGCCTTCACGCACTACTCGTACGCCGTCCGCGACGCCTGCGCGATGTTGAACGCACCCCTCATCGAGGTGCACATAAGCAACCCCGCCGCACGTGAGGAGTTCCGGCACACCTCCGTCATCGCCGGTGTCAGCCGCGGCACGATCGCAGGCTTCGGCACCAACTCGTACGTTCTGGCGCTCCGGGCGCTGGCCGACCTCCCGTGAGGTTCACCCCACACGACTACCGGCGCCGGGTCGGCCTACTGCGCGAGGCCCTCCCAACGCTCGATGCCGAGTGGGCGCTCGTGGGTACCCGCCCCGACATCAGGTACCTCACCGGATTCACTGGCAGCGCCGGGGTAGTGCTCGTCGGTCTCGACCGGGTCATCCTGATCACCGACGGCCGGTACGACAGCGCGGCACGGTCGCAGACGACCGACGTCGAGGTGCGGATCGACCGCGATTGGGTTGGGCTCCTCGGACAGATCGTCGGTGATGCACCGTTGGCGGTGGACCGCACGTGGGTGACGATGCACACCTACGGGCAACTCGAAGCCGCCGGTGTCAGGGTCCGTCCCGCGGAGCCGATAGTGCCGCGTATCCGGATGGTCAAGGAGGGCGGTGAGCGGGAGCGGATCCACGAGGCCTGTCGCATTGCCGACGAGGCCTTCGCCATAGTCGCGAGAGGCATCCGGGTCGGTGTGACCGAGCGACAGATCGGCCGATGGCTGCGCGACACGATGCTCGACCTCGGTGCGGACGACATCGCATTTCCCCCGATCGTCGCCGCCGGCGTGAACGGAGCCCAACCACACCATGTCCCCGACGACACGGCTGTGGCCTCGGGTGACCTGGTGACCCTTGACTTCGGTGCCCTCATCGACGGCTACCACTCCGACATGACACGCACGGTCGCGATCGGCCGGGTCGCCGACTGGCAGATCGAAGTCGTGGGTGTGGTCACCGAGGCCCAGGCGGCTGCCCGCCGGGCCTGTCGGCCCGCGCTGTCCCTTGCGGAACTCGACGCGGTGGCCCGCGATCTCATTGCCGCTGCCGGTTTCGGCGCGTGCTATCCACACGGCCTCGGGCACGGTGTCGGTCTGGAGATACACGAGGCTCCGATGATCGGTCCGCGGAGCATGGGTATGGTTACCGCTGACACACCGATCACCATCGAGCCGGGGATCTACCTGCCGGGTCGAGGGGGAGTGCGTATCGAGGACACCGTCTGGGTCGGCTCTGTGGAGACAGAGACGCTCACCGGTGCGCCAAGGGAACTGCTCACCCTGGGCTGACCGGTTACCCCAAGCCGACTGATCGCCACCAGGGCGATCCGATGAACCGAGGAACCACGTGGCTACGACGAATGACCTGAAGAACGGACTCGTGCTGAACCTCGAGGGCCAACTGTGGACGGTGGTGGAGTTCCAGCACGTCAAGCCGGGTAAGGGTCCGGCATTCGTCCGAACCAAGTTGAAGCATGTCCTGTCGGGCAAGGTGGTGGACAAGACTTTCAACGCCGGAGTGAAGGTCGAGACGGCGAACGTCGACAAGCGGGAGATGCAGTTCCTCTATCGTGACGGAGACGACTTCGTCTTCATGGACACCGTGTCCTATGACCAGATCAACGTGTCGTCCACCACTGTCGGCGACGCTGCCAGGTTCATGCTCGAGAACCAGACCGCTGTCGTTGCCGTGCACGACGGAAACCCGCTGTACGTCGAACTCCCCGCGAGCGTCGAGTTGACCATCACTTACACCGAACCTGGCGTCCAGGGCGACCGCAGTACCGGCGGCACCAAGCCGGCAACCCTCGAGACGGGTGCGGAGATCGCCGTACCGCTCTTCATAGAGCAGGGGACCCTGGTCAAGGTCGATACGCGGGACGGTTCGTACCTCGGACGCGTCAACTAGGTGTCTGCCCGCAGCCGGGCCCGCAAGCGCGCCCTCGACATCCTCTACCAAGCGGACCTGCGCGGGACCGATGCGCGAGTGGTTCTCCGCGACGATCGTGGTCGCCGCGAGGTCGCCAGCCAACCCGATCTCAACGAGTGGACGACAACCCTCGTGGACGGGGTGTGCGAGCACCGCGAGTACATCGACGAACTACTCGCGACCTACAGCATGGGGTGGACGGTGGCGCGGATGCCCGCCGTCGACCGGGCCATCCTGCGCATCGGGGCCTACGAGATCCTCTGGCGCGATGACATCCCTGACGATGTCGCGATCAGTGAGGCTGTCGGGCTCGCGGCCGAACTGTCGACCGATGATTCGTCGGGTTTCGTCAACGGCATCCTGGCCCGACTGGTCCAAGTCAAGCCGACGCTGCTCATCTAGATGACGTGCCCCGGGTGGGATTCGAACCCACACTGGATGGTGTTTGAGACCACTGCCTCTGCCGGTTGGGCTACCGGGGCGCGGGATCAGCCTAGCCCGTAGGGTTTTCGGCTATGGAGTCCGACGCGTCAGCCCTCGCCCGCGTCCTCGTCGCTGAGGATGAGGCGCTCATCCGTATGGACCTCGTGGAGATGCTGCGCGAGGAGGGCTACGACGTGGTCGCTGACGTCGGTGACGGGGAGCGCGCGGTGGAGCAGGCGGTGCTGCTCCAACCGGATGTCGTACTCCTCGACGTCAAGATGCCGGTGCTCGACGGACTCGGAGCAGCGGAGCGGCTCCGCGACGAGGGTGTCGGCCCCGTCGTGATGATCACCGCCTTCAGCCAGCGGGAGGTCGTCGACCGTGCGAGCGATGCGGGCGTCATGGGCTACCTCGTCAAACCCTTCCAGCGCAGCGACCTGCGTCCCACGATCGAGGTGGCGAGGGCCCGGTGGCGGGAGCGGCGCGGACTCATGGAGGAGGCCGCCGCCCTTGCCGAGCGGCTCGCGGCTCGAGTCATCATCGATCGAGCGAAGGCGGTCCTGATGCGGTCCGGGTGTACCGAGCAGGAGGCCTTCCGGACTCTCCAGCGGTCCGCGATGGACCAGCGGAGGTCCATGGCTGAAGTGGCTGCTGTGATCGTGGAACACTCGGGTGACTCCTGGGACTGAGATTTCAGAGCCCGACTGTCAAGGGGCCAGGTTCGGAGTACGGTTCCCGCCCATGGCCCGGGTGACCGTCGAGGTACGCGAGATCGATCCTGGCGACGCCTCCCTTGAGGCGGTGTGGGCCGATGTGTGCGCCGACGGCCGCGGTTCCGATCGCCCACGGATCCGTTGGGCTCAGGCCTTCGCGGATGCCGAGGTCGCGCTCATCGCCTGCGCCGGTGGACAGGTCGTGGGTGTTGCCGGGCTGACCCATAACGAGCCGACGGCGTGGCTCGGCCGGAGCGTGACGGTCACCGTTGTGCACGTGCGGTCCGGGTCGCGGCACAGCGGCGTGGGTCAGGCACTGATGGCTGGTGTTGCGGCCTACGCCGAGCGCATCGGTGCGGAACACGTCACGGCCGATGTACCCCCGACGATGCGCGACGCCAACCGGTTCTTCGCCAAGTTGGGCTTCGCACCGGTCGTCACTCGTCGTGCGACATCGACATCAGCGTTGCGCAAGCTCATGTCGGCTGCACCGGCTGGTCGCCTGGCGCGGCTGCGCGCGCGGTCGGCGGTGCGCCGAACGGACACGTAGCGTGCGGATCACGCCCCCGGTGGCTGGGGCGCCGCGTCGCGCAGCAGACAGGTGAGTCGCGCGGTGCAGATGAGCACTCCCTCGTCGTCGGTGATGGTGATGCCGTACGTCGCGAGGGTCCGCCCCCTGGTCAGGGCGACTGCCGTCCCCGTCACGCTGCCCGAGCGCGCGGAACGGTGGTGTGTGCACGACAGTTCGATCCCGACCGGGTACCGGTCGGGTGCTGCGTGCAGCCCAGCCGCGACGGAGCCCAACGTCTCGGCGAGGACCGCACTGGCGCCACCGTGCAGCAGACCGTACGGCTGAGTGTTGCCCTCCACCGGCATGCGTCCGACGACGCAATCGGCACTGGCACTGATGAACGCGATGCCCATACGTTCGACCAGAGTTCCGGCGGACGTCAGAGCAAGGGCATCGAGGATCACCGATTCGGGGAGGTCGCCAGCCACGATCTAGCAGCCTAGCCGCCCGTGGTCATCTGTCGTCCGGAGCGCCCCGTGGCGATCGAGCAACACCGTAGGATCGGCGGGTGCCCGACGGTCGCCTGCTGCTCCTGGACGGCCACTCCCTGGCGTACCGCGCCTTCTACGCCCTGCCCGTAGAGAACTTCAGTACCAGCACCGGCCAGCCGACCAACGCGGTCTACGGATTCACAGCCATGCTCATCAACCTGCTGCGCGATGAGCGGCCCACCCACATCGCAGTCGCATTCGACGTCTCGCGGCGCAGTTTCCGGACCGATCGATTCCCGGATTACAAGGCGACGCGCAGTTCGGCGCCGGAGACGTTCGCCGGCCAGGTCGACCTCCTACGCGAGGTGCTCACCGCTCTGGGCATCACGAGTCTCGCCCTGGAGGGTTTCGAAGCGGATGACATCATCGCGACCCTCGCAACCGAGGCATCGCACGCCGGACTGGACGTCCTCGTGGTCACCGGTGATCGAGATACCTTTCAACTCGTGACGCCTAGGGTCACGGTGCTGTATCCGCGCAAGGGTGTGTCGGACCTCGCGCGGATGACTCCGGAGGCTGTGCGCGAGAAGTACTCCGTGGACCCGGCGCAGTACGCCGACCTGGCCGCATTGCGCGGCGACCCGAGCGACAACCTCCCGGGAATCCCCGGTGTCGGCGAGAAGACCGCAGCCAAATGGATCGGCGAGTTCGGTTCGCTCGACGCTTTGATCGACGGGGTGGACCGTGTGGGCGGCAAGGTCGGTGAGGCGCTGCGCGGTGCCGTCGCCCAGGTCCTCCTGAATCGCGAGCTCACGAGCCTCGTGCGCGACGTACCGCTCCCCGTCGGAGTCGACGACCTCGTGCGGACACAGATCGATCGGGACCGCGTGCGCGAGGTCTTCGACTCCCTGGAGTTCAAGGTGCTGAGGGACCGGTTGCTCGACACCCTCCCGGCGGTGGAGAGTCCGGCGCCCACGGCATCGAGCGATCCGCTCGAATTCGACGCACCCGCCGATGTCGCCGCATGGCTGATGAACCACGCGGCAGCGGGCAGCACGACGGCGGTGGCGTGTACGGGTACCTGGGGTCGGGGGACCGGTGAGCTTGACCGGATTGCGCTTCTCAGTGAGGCCGGGCGGTGTGCCGTCATCGACCTCGCCGCCGTTCCGGCGGGCCAGCGCGCCGCGCTGTTGGACTGGTGGGCCGACCGCGCCTGCGAGAAGGTGCTGCACGACGCGAAGGGCCCATCGCTCGCCTTGCTGGCGACCGGGACCTCCCTCGCCGGTCTCCGAATGGATACGGCCCTGGGTGCCTACCTGCTGGCCCCGGGTCAGCGGACCGACCTGATCGATGTGGCCGAGCGGCTCCTGCACGTCGACCTGCGCACCGAGTCGGGCACCGCACAGCTCACCCTGGGGGAGTCCGACGAGGGGGCGGCTGACCTGGCGGCGCAGGCCCGGGCAGTCCACCTACTCGCCGCGCGGGAGCACGTCGAACTGTCGGCGCAGGGGGCGGTGAGCCTGCTGCAGGAGGTCGAGTTGCCGCTCGTGGCCGTGCTGGCCGACATGGAGAGAATCGGCATCGCGGTCGATCAGCCCGGTCTCCGGACCCTGTCAGCCGACTTCGCCGCGGAGGCTGCGCGGGCGCAGAGCGACGCGCACGGGATCGTCGGTCGTCCGTTCAATCTGGGGTCGCCGAAGCAACTTCAGGAGATCCTCTTCGCCGAGCGGGGCCTGCCGAAGACCAAGAAGATCAAGACCGGTCACACCACCGACGCTGAGGCGCTCACGGCACTGTTCGCGCGGACGGCGGACCCGCTGCTCGAGGCGATCCTGAGGTGGCGCGACTGGACCCGCCTCGCGCAGACGGTCGACGGACTGTTGCCGCTGGCGACGCGTGACGGGCGGGTCCACACGACGTTCAACCAGATGGTTGCGGCGACGGGGAGGCTGTCGAGCACCGATCCGAACCTGCAGAACATCCCGATCAGGACCGAAGCCGGTCGGCGTATCCGGACCTGTTTCGTCGTGTCGGACGGGTTCGACTGCCTGCTGACAGCCGACTACAGCCAGATCGAGTTGCGCGTCATGGCCCACGTGTCGGGCGACCGTGCACTGATCGATGCATTCGAGGCAGGTGAGGACCTGCACACATCCATGGCGGCGCAGGTGTTCGGCATCGACCCGGTGGAGGTGGACGCCGAGAAGCGTCGGGTGATCAAAGCGATGTCGTACGGCCTCGCCTACGGGCTGTCGGCGTACGGGCTAGCGCAGCAGTTGGGCACGGATACCGACGAGGCCCGACGACTCATGGACGATTACTTCGAGCGTTTCGGCGGCGTCCGGGAGTACCTCGACTCGGTGGTCACCAGGGCGCGGGCGACGGGGTACACCGAGACGATCCTGGGTCGCCGTCGCTACCTCCCGGATCTGACGAGCGACAACCGGCAGCGCCGCGAGATGGCGGAGCGCATGGCGTTGAACGCACCCATCCAGGGATCGGCCGCCGACATCATCAAGTGCGCCATGCTGCGGATTCACGCCGCCCTTGCCGAGGGGGGATTTCGATCTCGCATGCTGCTGCAGGTGCATGACGAACTGGTCCTCGAGGTGGCGCCGGGTGAGCTCGACAGGGTGCGAGACCTCGTCGTGAGCGGGATGAGCCATGCGGTGCCGCTCGACGTCCCTCTCGGTGTCCAGGTGGGCACCGGCGCTACCTGGCATGCCGCCGGCCACTGATCGCGTGTCTTGTTCTGCGAGACTGCGGGACATGCGTCGTCGCGTCGTCGTTGGAGCGGTCGCGTGTCTCACGATGGGGACGCTCGCCTGCACCTCGCCGAGCGCGGAGGCTCCGGGGGCTGCCCGGGCTCTCCCCGACTGTTCGACTGTCTCCTGCACGGGCAGTATCGAGGGGGCGAAGTTCGAGATCGTCCTGCCGGAGACGTGGAATGGCACGTTGTTGATCTACTCCCACGGCTACCGGCCCGAGGAGCCATTCCCGCCGTTCTTCGAGACGGTGCCGGACACGGCGGTTCCCGCGCCCGGTTGGGACTCCGAGC
This sequence comes from Candidatus Nanopelagicales bacterium, assembly GCA_044370555.1. Lineage (GTDB taxonomy): Bacteria > Actinomycetota > Actinomycetes > S36-B12 > S36-B12 > CAINMH01. The sequence continues at coordinate 17,213 of JBILVH010000001.1, read as the reverse complement.
AGCGGGAGGTGGGGAACGCGCTCCTAGAGCGCGGCTTCGCCCTCGCCGGTTCGGCCTACTCGGCCAATGGCTGGGCGGTCGAGGAGGGCGTCCAGGCGGCTCGTGACCTGCACCGCTACTTCGCCGACACGATCGCTGTTCCGGAGCGCGTCTACGTCTGGGGCGACTCGCTCGGCGGCTTGGTGACCGCCGTGCTCGCCGAACAGGACGCGGAGTGGGTCGACGGCGCGCTGTCACTCTGCGGGGTGATGGCGGGTGCCGTGGATAACTTCGACCTGGCACTGGACACCACGTACGCCATCCGCGAACTGCTCTACCCCGGCTTGAAGATCACCGGCTTCACGTCCTACACCGAGGCGCTGTTGGAGTGGGAGAAGGCCGCGAGCACCCTGGTCGAGGGAGCGCGGTCGGTCGATACCGATGCGATTGCCGCGATCCTCACCGTCGCCGCCGTGGTCGACGCACCCCGGCAGACCGGGCAGTTCGACGGCGCAAGTGCGACGAGTCTGGTCGCCGGATCAGTCGAGTCGCTGCTCACCGCGCTCGCGTACGGGACCGTGGGTCGCGCTGACGTGGAGTCGCGCTTCGGGGGCAATATCTCGGATAACGCGGGCCTCGACTACGGAGTGCGAATCACCCCCGCCGAGCGGGCCACCATCGATACGTTCGGGGGCGAGGGCACCGCCGAACGACTGCTCGCGAAATTGGCTGCCGGGGATCGCGTCACGAGTGACGCGGTTGCTCGCACCGCGGCGGCGGACCGTGGCGGGTCGCCGACCGGGGGACTACGGGTTCCGATGATCACCGTGCACACGGCGGCTGATCCGCTGGTCATCGCGCAGAACCAGTCCCGGTACCGGGCGCGGTACGACGCGGCGGTCGACGGTGGCCAGGCGTCGGCCGATCTGGTGCAACTGTTCACGACGGCCCCGCCGACCTATCCCACCGACCCCGGGGCGCCGTACGGAGCGGGGCACTGCAATTTCACTCCGGCATCGCGCATCGGAGCCATTGACCTCCTAGACGGATGGATCCGGGAGGGCCGCTACCCGGGCAGCCGTACAGCGGAGCAGGCGCTGGGCGACGACAGCGGCTACTCGCCCCTGTTCACGCCCGGTCCGTGGCCGCGCGTCGACGGGTCGTGAACTGAAGGCCGAGACCGAGCACGCAGAGGGTGATTCCGCCGGCAATGGCTGACAGCACCACGCCCGTCGTCGTGCGAGGGGCGGCGAGGGATCCGACGACCACGACCGCAGCGCTGGCCCACACCGCGACGACCGTGCGGCGGTCGGCCATCGCGATCCTGGCGAAGACCAGCGTCTGAGCCAGGGCAAAAGCGGACCCGGCCACCGCGAACAGCCAGACCGTATCGGACATGAAGGCGTAGTCCGGCCCGCCGACGATGCGCACAATCATCCCGGGGAACGCGGCCGCGATCACCGTGACGACAGCGCCGACCGCGGCTGTCGCGGCCACGGCCACCTGCAGCGCCCGGCCACGGCGCTCGTCGGACAGCCGGGGAAATGCGGCCACGATGATGAACTGCGGCAGCCAGAAGGCGATCTTCGCGACGATCGCACCCACGGCATACCCGCCGGAGTCCACGGCGGGCAGGAGGGCGCGGGCGAGGATGACGTCAACGTTGGTGAGCACGTACAGCGCTGCGAGCGCGTGCGCCGCGTGCAGCGCCTCCGTCCGTAGTCCGGGACCGAGGGTCGCGCCCCGCGCGCCAACGAGTGGGCGGATGATCAGCGCCCCGACCGCGATGGCAACCCACGCACCGAGGCAGAGGCCGATGAGTGCGCCGGTCAGCGTCCCGGTGAGGAGTGCGCCGGTCAGCCCGCCGACGCCCTTGCCGAGCCCTGCAACCGCGTACACCGCCCCGAGTGCGTAGAGACGCTCGCGCCCCTGGGCTATCCCGTACTGTGCGCCGGTCAGCGTGACCGGGACCATGGCCAGGGCGATGAGCGGCATCGCGGCCACGGTCGGCAACCCTAGGAGCGGGGTCACGATGGGCGTGAGTGTGAGGGCGATCGCGCCCACGATGATGGCGGCCAGCGCGACGGTGCGCATGAGGTGACGCGCACCAGCCGGAGCACGCTCGGCGGCACCCACGAGGCGGCGGGCACCGGCGGCCTGGAAACCGGCCCCGATCACCGACCCGATGAGCAACAACCCGAGCAGGGCCGCGAACGCGCCGAAGTCGGCGGCCCCGAGCGCTCGGGCAGCGACCACGGTCTGGGCGTAGCCCGCGATCTGGGCGAGCGCCAGACCGAGCGCCACCGCTGCGGTGCCGCTGAGAACGGTGAGGGACGGTGTTCGGATGTCGACACCCTAAATGCGGCGTGGCAGGGCAGACTGCAACCTCGTGTGGATAGTCGTCGCGTGGCCCGTTGTGCTCGCGATCGCACTCCTCGGACCCGCGCTCGGGCCGGGCTACGCGCTGTCGTTCGACATGGTCTTCACACCGCGCGAGTTCCTCCAACCGTGGATGCTCGGGCTGGAGGGCGGGTGGCCGCGTTCCGTCCCGCAGGACACTGTCCTGTCCGTCCTCGGCTACGCGGTGCCCGGCTGGGCTATCCAGAAGGTCGCCCTCTTGGCAGCACTAGTTCTGGCTGGGGTTGGGTGTGCGCGTATCGCAGCGGTTGCGGCTCCGACGTCACCCCGGCTCGCGGGCGTTGTAGCCGCCACCTTCGCGATCTGGAACCCCTTCGTCGTCGAACGTCTGGTCATCGGCCACTGGAGCTTGCTGCTGGCCTACGCTGCCGCGCCCTGGGCGATCCGTGCCGCCCTTGACCTGCGCGCTGGTCGTCCGGGGGCCGCGGCCCTGGTGCTCTGGTGTGCAGTCGGTGCCCTGACACCGTTCGGAGGGGTCGGAGTGGCACTGGTCGCACTCCCCCTTCTAGTCGGGGTCCGCCCGCGGCGGAGCCTTCCGGCACTCCTGGGTGTGGTTTGTGTGAACCTGCCCTGGCTCGTACCGACCCTCAGTCGGATCGGGTCCGTCGGCGTGCCCTCCGATACCGGGGAAGGGGTGTTCGGCCTTCGTGCGGAAGGACCATGGGGTGCGGTCCTGACGGCGCTCGGCCTCGGCGGCATCTGGAATGCCGATGCGGTCCCGGCCTCCCGTGGGTGGTGGTCCGCCCCCGTTATCGCGCTCACAGTGTTCGCCGCGGGAGCAGCGATGGTGCCAGCCCTTGCCCGCCGACTCGGGCGCTGGCCGGTGGGTTGGTGGTCTGGCCTCGGCCTCGCGGGCCTAGGCGTGTCCGTCATCAGCCCACGTGTCGCCGCATTCCAGGAGATCCCGGGCGCGGTCCTCCTGCGTGATGCGCAGAAGGCACTGGGACCACTCGCCCTGCTCCTGGCGGTCGCCCTGGGTGTGCTGGCCGCCCGCGCGGCTGGGCGGTCTGCGGAGCGGAGCACCCGGGTGGGCCTCGCCGCCCTCTTCGCGCTGGTGCCGATCGCCTCGATGCCCGACGCGGTCTGGGGCGTGTCGGGGCGGCTGACCGCCGTCGAGTATCCGGCGGACTGGTATGCCGTGCGAGCAATTCTCAACGCCCCGGAGAGCGGGCCCGGTGACGTGGTCTCGCTGCCCTGGTCGACATTCCGCCGCTACGACTTCAACGACGATCGAACCCTGCTCGACCCCGCGCCCCGGTGGTTTGACCGCACCGTGGTGACGGACACCGCACTCCTCGTCCGCACCCGTGACGGAACGCTGGTGCGGGTCCCCGGAGACGACCCCGCTTCTCGCGAGGTGGACGCGCTGGTGGCTGCCGGCGCCCCTCTGGAGGACCTCCGAGGCCTGGGCATCGGGTGGGCGCTGTGGGCGCTCGGGCAGCCGGGGGCGCAGACCTGGTCGGGCCCCGGCTCGCTACCGCCGACCGGCTCGGTGGTGTATCGCGGTAGGGATCTGGTGCTGGCCCGACTCGGCGAGCCTGCGCCGCCCTTGCCCGACGGCGCCCGGTGGCACATCTACGCCGCAAACCTCGTGGCGGCGGGCACGGTTGCCGGAATTGCCGTTTCGATTCTGGCGCGGCGCATTCGGATAAGACGGCGCATGGCCCGACCGGGGCTGCTAGGGTCCGCGTAGTCACCCAGGCACGGAGGCGAAATGTCGTATCACTCAGGCAACGGCGGAAACGGCGGCGACGCGTTCATCGACGTCAAGAAAAACAGCAGCGTGGTGTGGCCGATCGTTTCCGTCGTCGCGGGTGGTGTCGTTGCCATCCTCGGGACATTCGGGATCGTGAGTGTTGTTGGCGCGCTTCCGCCAGCGGTTGACGCGCCGTACGTGGTCTACGGCAACAGCTGATCCACCGAACCAACCAGGCGCTCGGGCGCTGGCGCAGCATGTCCGGCACGCGATTGGCCGACCCGCCGCTCCAGGTGCGCCTCGAAGGCTGCCACTGATCGTTCCCAGTCGAAACTCTCGGAGTACGCGCGTGCCCGGGCCCCGAGTCGCTCCCGCAGCGTCGCGTCGCTGAGCACCGCCTCCAGGTTGTCGGCGTAGGAAGCGCGGTCGGTGGCCAGGAGGCCCGTGCGCCCATGGACGATCGACTCGGCCACGCCGCCCGCATCGGCGTACGCCACTGTGGGTGTACCGCGCGCGGCGGCTTCCATCACGACGAGCCCCCAGCCCTCCTTGAGCGAGGGGAGGGCGAGGACCCACGCCTGCCGGAGAAGTCGGTCCTTGGACTCCTCGTCCACATGGCCGTGGAAGTCCACGATGTCCGACACACCGAGACGTTCCACGTGCGCATCGAGTTCTGGACGCCACCAGCCATCGCCGACGATCGCCAGCCGGATGCCCGGCAGTCTGGGACGCAGGCGCGCAACCTCGTCGATGGCGTGCTCGACGCGCTTGTGGGGCACCAGCCGACCGAGTGCCAGCACGAGTGGGGTCGGACTTGGTGGCGTGGAAGCGGCCGACGGAATGGTCGTTCCGTTGTGGATGACCTCGATGCGCTCGGGAGCAATGCCGAGGCCGGCCAGTTCGGATCGCGTGCGCTCCGAGACCGCCACATAGGAAGCGGACCGGTACACCCGGGGGGCAAAGCGCGACTCGATCCACCAGCCGATCCGCGATCGCACCGGACCGTAGATGACGGGCCACTGCTCGCGATGCACGTGGTGGACGAGTACGACCACGGGCGCACGGGAGGCCAGGGGCGTGCAGAACGGGATGCCGTTCTGCACGTCGACCACGACGTCCACGGCTCCGAAGTCCCCGCGGCGAAGGGAGCGGGCCGCCTTCGGGTAGACACTCCACTTCGTGCCCTGTCGGCGCAGAGTCACGCCCGAGCGCACTTCGACCCGGTCCCCTCGCACATGCTCGGCGCACCCGATGGTCACGACGTGGCCGCGGCGGGCGAGTCCCTCGGCGATCGTCTCCACGTAGACCTCGGAGCCCCCGCCCTCGGGGTTCGACGTATCACGCCAGTTGAGGAACACGACGCGCAGCGGACGCCTCGCCTCACCGGGGTCAACCATGTCGGCGAGAGTAGCGGCGGGACTACCGTTCAGGTGTGCAGTTGCGACAGGCGGGTGACCCCGCGTCACCACACGGCCTCCGCGGCGCGACCCTGAGCCGGTCGGTGCGGCTCTTCCGGGCGTTCCTGCGGGAGCAGTCCGATCCCGATTACTTCTACGGGACCCTCGCTGAGGACTCCGCATGGCAACTCGCTGGGTTCACCCGCCTGCGCGGGGCGCGCATGCTCGATGTCGGTGGCGGGCCGGGATATTTCGCCGACGCGTTCACCGCAGCCGGCGCGACATACATCCCCCTCGATGCCGACGCCGGCGAACTCGCCTTGCACGGCCGGACGCCGGGCCCACGCACGGTCCAGGGTTCGGGCATGGCGCTGCCGTTCCGTGACGGTGCCTTCGATATCTGCTACTCCTCGAACGTCCTAGAACACGTCCCCGATCCGATCGCCATGCTGGACGAGATGGTCCGCGTCACCCGGGTGGGCGGCGTGGTGTTCTGCTCCTACACGCTGTGGTGGGGGCCGTGGGGTGGGCACGAGACTGCTCCGTGGCACCTGCTTGGTGGGGACCTCGCTGCCCGGCTCTATCAACGGCGACACGGTCTACCGCCCAAGAACCGGTTCGGGCAGTCGCTCTTCGCCGCCACGGTGGCCCAGGGGCTGACCTGGGCCCGTGCCCGGCCCGACGTGCAGATCCTCGACGTCATCCCCCGGTACCTGCCGTGGTGGGCGGCGCCCATCATGCGGGTCCCGGGTCTGCGCGAGGTGGCGGCCTGGAACGTGGCGCTTGCCCTGCGTCGCTGCGAGGGGCCGCCAGCAGCCCACCCCTCGCGCACCCAGTGACCCGGGGAGTTCCGCGGTCCTAGTGGCCAACATGCGTGCACTAGCCCGCCGGATGCCCTACGGTGGCCCCACGTTCGTCGACTGGAGGCTCCATGCGCGTCCTCGGGATCATCCTCATGGGGGTAGCAGCGTTCCTGCTCGTGCTCGCCGCGTCACTGCGATTCTTCGCACTGCCGGCCCTCGCGAAGGCGCCGCTGTCGCCCGGTGAGAGCACGGGTGGCGTGACGAAGACCGAGCAGGCCGGTATCGCCTACAAGTTCTTCGACGTGAGCACGCTGAGCGAGCGCACCGACGTGCCGGTGACCGCGACCCGCTACACCCGGGGCGACGTACCCGGCTCGCAGGAACCCGCCGCGCTGGCCCAGGATGTGGCCATCTACGACACGTTCCAGCGTGTGGAGGACAACACCGGCGCACTGTTGACCGCGAGCACCGCACGGTACGCCTTCAACCGCGTGACCTCCGAGATGGTGAACTGCTGCGGCGCGAACGACAACGAGCAGGAGGTCAACTTCTCCGGGATCGTGCCGGTGAAGTTCCCCATGTTCACCCAGGCCAAGGATTACCCCTACTTCGACGGTTCGATCGGGGCGCCGGTCAACGCGAAGTACTCGGGTGTGGAGACTGTGGAGGGCCTCGAGGTCTACGTGTACAAGATCGCCGAGGGACCGCTCCAGACCGGCGAGCGCGAAGTGCCCGGTGAACTCGTAGGTGCGACCGACCCCGTGTACGTAGCGCCGCAGTTCTACACGATCGACCTGACCCTGTGGGTCGAGCCGACGACCGGGGCGATCGTGAAGGGTCTGTCGATCCAGAAGCAAACCCTGCGCGGTCCGGCTGGGACCGACGCCCTCACGATCGTGGAGGCGGAGATCGGGACCACCCCCGACGAGGTCAAGCGCGGTGTGGAGTTCGCCTCGTCGAACGCCAATCTCATCAAGCTTCTCGGGTCGACCGTGCCCCTCGTGGGACTCATCGTGGGCATCGTGCTCCTGGTGGTCGGCATCCTGCTCATCGTCACGGCGTCCCGGCGGTCGCGGGCCTGAGGCCCCGACTTTCGGGCGGCGCCCGCGGTGCCGTATCCTCGCAGGGCGCGAAGACTGCTTGACCCACGGACAGAGGCGGGCCGGGCGGTGCTCACGACGAGCACAGGTCCCGCGCGCCACTACGTCCTAAGGCCAACCTAGTCCATGACGTCCACCACCGACACCCTCAGCCCCCAGGTCGCGATCAACGATGTTGGCAGCAGCGATGATTTCCTCGCGGCGATCGATCAGACCATCAAGTACTTCAACGACGGCGACATCGTCGAGGGAATCATCGTCAAGGTGGACCGCGATGAGGTCCTCCTCGACATCGGGTACAAGACCGAGGGCGTGATCCCCTCCCGCGAACTGTCTATCAAGCACGATGTCGACCCCAACTCCGTAGTCACAGTGGGTGACCACGTCGAGGCCCTGGTCCTGCAGAAGGAGGACAAAGAGGGCCGGTTGATCCTGTCGAAGAAGCGTGCCCAGTACGAGCGCGCATGGGGCACCATCGAGCGGGTCAAGGAGGAGGATGGCGTCGTCGAGGGTGACGTCATCGAGGTCGTCAAGGGCGGTCTCATCATCGACATCGGTCTCCGCGGCTTCCTGCCGGCCTCGCTTGTCGAGATGCGCCGGGTCCGTGATCTGCAGCCGTACGTCGGCCGCCGCCTCGAGGCGAAGATCATCGAGCTGGACAAGAACCGCAACAACGTCGTGCTGTCCCGTCGCGCCTGGCTCGAGCAGACGCAGAGCGAGGTCCGCACCACCTTCCTGAACGCCTTGGCCCGCGGCCAGATCCGGACCGGCGTCGTCTCCTCCATCGTGAACTTCGGCGCGTTCGTCGACCTCGGTGGCGTGGACGGTCTCGTCCACGTGTCGGAGCTCTCCTGGAAGCACATCGACCACCCCTCGGAGGTCGTGGAAGTGGGCATGCCCGTGACGGTCGAGGTGCTTGACGTGGACATGGACCGCGAGCGCGTCAGCCTGTCGCTGAAGGCGACGCAGGAAGATCCCTGGCAGCATTTCGCCCGGACGCACCAGATCGGCCAGGTCGTCCCCGGTTCGGTCACCAAGCTCGTCCCCTTCGGCGCCTTCGTGCGGGTCGAGGAGGGCATTGAGGGCCTGGTGCACATCTCCGAACTCGCCGAACGCCACGTCGAGCTACCCGAGCAGGTGGTCCAGGTCGGCAACGAGATCTTCGTCAAGGTCATCGACATCGACCTAGAGCGCCGCCGGATCTCGCTGTCGTTGAAGCAGGCCAATGAGGGTGGGGGCTCCGTCGGTGACACGGACGAGTTCAATCCGTACCTCTACGGGATGGCTCCTGCTTTCGACGACAGTGGTGCGTACATCGGGCCCGACGGTTTCGACCCCGAGACCGGTGAGTGGAGGTCCGGCTTTGAGGACCAACGGGCGGCCTGGGAGCGCGAGTACGCTGAGGCCCACGAGCGGTGGCTAGCCCACCGTCGCCAGGCTGACGAGGCCCGCGTGGCTGATCAGGCCGCGGCGACCGACAACGGCGAGGCGCCGTCTACGTACAGCTCCGACGGCACCGACACCTCCGGGACGTTGGCGACTGATGAGGCCCTGCAGGCGCTCCGCGACAAGTTGACGGGCCCCGAGGAGCCCTCCTGAGGGTTGCCCTCACGGGAGGCATCGGCGCCGGGAAGAGCACCGTCGCCGCCCTCCTCGCTGAGCTCGGAGCGATCGTGGTCGACGCCGACGTGTTGGCGCGGGAGGTCGTCGCCCCCGGTTCGCCGGGACTTGCCGAGGTCGTCGAGGCCTTCGGCGAGCGGATCCTCGCCGCCGATGGAACGCTCGATCGCGCCGCGCTGGCGCGCATCGTATTCGCCGACCCCGCGGCGCTCGCGACCTTGAACAGCATCACGCATCCGCGTATCGCACAGCGCAGGCACGCTGTCATCAGCGAGCTGCCCCGGGAGGCCGTGATCGTCGAGGACATCCCGCTCCTGGCGGAGGCCGCGACCGACCGTCGCGGGGAATGGGACCTCATCGTCGTGGTGGACGCCCCAGATGAGGTCAGACTCGAACGCCTCGTCCATCGCGGTCTCACCGCTGACGACGCACGGCAGCGCATGGAGCGGCAGAGCTCTAGGCAGGACCGCTTGGCCATGGCGGATGTCGTCATCGACAACTCCGGCGACGCGGAGGCGCTGCGCAAGCAGGTGCACTCCGTGTGGGCCACTCGGATGGCGCCCGCCACCGGGGGCCGGCACTAGGCTCAAGACATGGCGCGTCCCACAACGGACCTCACCCGGCGCGTCGCCCCCTTCACAGTCGTCGCCGACTACGCGCCGAGCGGGGACCAACCCGCCGCCATCGACGAGATCGTGCGTAGGTTCGATGCCGGCGATCGCGACGTAGTCCTCCTCGGCGCCACGGGAACGGGGAAGAGCGCCACCACGGCATGGGTCATCGAACGGCTGCAACGGCCCGCCTTGGTCATGGCACCGAACAAGACCCTGGCGGCACAACTGGCCCAGGAGTTCCGCGAGCTCCTGCCGAACAACGCCGTGGAGTACTTCGTCTCCTACTACGACTACTACCAGCCAGAGGCGTACGTCCCGCAGACCGACACGTACATCGAGAAGGACTCCTCCATCAACGAAGAGGTCGAGCGGCTGCGCTACTCGGCGACGAACTCGCTGCTCACGCGTCGCGATGTGGTCGTGGTCGCGACGGTCTCGGCCATCTACGGTCTCGGCACCCCCCAGGAATACGTCGACCAGATGGTCCGGCTGCGCGTGGGGGAGACCATCGAACGCGATGCCCTGCTACGCCGATTCGTGGACATCCAGTACGAGCGCAATGACATGTCCTTCCAGCGGGGCACGTTCCGGGTGCGCGGCGACACCGTCGAGATCTTCCCGGTCTACGAGGAGCACCCGGTTCGCATCGAGTTCTTCGGTGACGACATCGAGGGACTCATGACACTCCATCCCGTGACCGGGGACACGCTCACCGTCGACGAGGAGCTCTATGTGTTCCCCGCCTCCCACTATGTGGCTGGCGCGGAGAGGATGGCCGAGGCGGTTGCGGGTATCGAGTCGGAGTTGGCGGAGCGGCTGGCCGTTCTCGAGGCGCAGGGCAAGCTCCTGGAGGCCCAGCGGCTGCGGATGCGCACGACCTATGACATCGAGATGATGCGCCAGATGGGCAGTTGCAGCGGGATCGAGAACTACAGCCGGCACATTGACGGCCGCGCCCCCGGAACGGCGCCGAATTGCCTGCTCGACTACTTCCCCGAGGACTTTCTCCTGGTCATCGATGAATCGCATGTCACGGTGCCCCAGATCGGCGGGATGTACGAGGGTGACATGAGTCGCAAACGGACCCTCGTAGACCACGGCTTCCGGCTTCCGAGTGCGATGGACAACAGGCCCCTGCGGTTCAGCGAGTTCGAGGAACGGATCGGGCAGACCCTCTTCCTCTCCGCGACACCCGGCCCGTTCGAACTGTCGCGGGTCGAGGGGGATGTGGTCGAACAGGTGATCCGGCCGACCGGCCTGGTTGATCCCCTGGTCGTCGTCAAACCGGTCGAGGGTCAGATCGACGACCTCTTGCACGAGATCCGCCTGCGCGAGGAAGCCGGCGAGCGAGTCCTTGTTACCACTCTCACCAAACGCATGGCCGAGGACCTGACGGAGTACTTCCTGGAGCGCGGGGTGCGGGTCCGCTATCTGCACTCCGAGGTCGACACCCTACGGCGGGTCGAACTGCTCAGGGAACTGCGCATGGGCGAGTTCGACGTGCTCATCGGCATCAACCTCCTGCGCGAGGGTCTGGACCTGCCGGAGGTGTCCCTGGTGGCGATCCTGGATGCGGACAAGGAGGGGTTCCTGCGCTCCGAGACGTCACTCATCCAAACGATCGGGCGAGCGGCCCGCAATGTCAGCGGTCAGGTTCACATGTACGCGTCAGGTGTGACCGCTTCCATGCAGCGTGCGATTGACGAGACCAACCGACGGCGGGAGAAGCAGATCGCCTTCAACAGGGAGCGCGGTATCGACCCGCAACCCTTGCGTAAGCGAATCGGCGACATAACGGAGTTGCTCGCCCGCGAGGACGCCGACACGGCAGAACTGCTCGCCGCGCCCGAGCGCGCCACCCGCGTGCGATCAGGAGCAGCGGCGGACCTAGAGACTCTCATCCAGGAGCTGACTACGGCTATGCACCAGGCCGCGTCGGAACTACGATTCGAGCTGGCCGCCCGCTACCGTGACGAGGTCTCCGAGTTGAAGAAGGAACTACGCCAGATGAGAGAGGTCGGTCACGGATGAATGTTCCCCAGTGGCTTTGGATCGCCACAGTGGGGGGGCTCATCGGCATCATCGTCATTGACTTGATCATCGTCGACCGACGGCCGCACTCCTTCGGCCCGCGCGAGGCGGGTAGATGGGTCGCGGTCTACGTCGCGCTTGCAGCCCTGTTCGCCGGGTTCCTCTGGTGGTGGGCAGGGTCCGACCAGGCGATCGCCTTCGTCGCCGGGTACATCACCGAGTACAGCCTGTCGGTGGACAACCTCTTCGTTTTCATGATCATCATGAGCTCCTTCGCAGTTCCAGCGGTGCACCAGCACCGGGTCCTCCTGATCGGCATCGTGATCGCCCTGATTCTGCGCGGAATCCTGATCCTCGTTGGTGCGGAGGCGGTCCACCGCTTCGCCGGGACCTTCTACCTGTTCGCGGCCCTCCTCATCTTCACAGCGTGTGGCGCTCGAAGGACTCAGAGCCCGACCCGCAGGGCAATCCCCTCATCCGATGGCTGGAGCGGCGTGTCCCGACGACCCGGGAGTATCACGGCACCCGTCTGACCGTGCGGATCGACGGACAGCGGGTTGTCACGCCCATGCTCCTGGTGATGTTGGCGATCGGCACGACCGATCTGTTGTTTGCCATCGACTCCATTCCCGCGGTGTTCGGGCTGACGCAGGAGGCGTACATCGTCTTCACGGCGAATGCCTTCGCGCTCATGGGCCTGCGCCAGTTGTACTTCCTGCTGCACGGGCTCTTCGAGAAGCTGGTCTACTTGAACCGTGGCCTTGCGGTGATCCTGCTCTTCATCGGCGTCAAGTTGCTCCTGGAGGCGATCACCAGCACAACGTCGCTGGCACTGCCTCGCATCCCGATCGCCGTATCCCTCGGTTTCATTGCGGCCGTTCTGGTCATCACGGCCGTCACGAGCCTGATCGCCGTGCGTCGTCACCCCGAGCTGATGGAGGGTGCGCCGGAGGTCCGGGCCGAGCAGCAGGCCGAGGCCGAGCGCGGAGTGGCGCTGCGCGATCTGCCGGAGGAGGGCGAAACGCGCGAGGCCAGATAGGCTTGCGTCCCTACTGAAGGAGCTTGAGTGGACGCGAACCTAACCATCTGGCTGGTCACAATCGGCGGCATCCTGCTCCTCATTGTGCTCGACCTCGTCACGGTCAGTCGTTCGCCGCATGAAGTGAAGTTCCGTGAGGCGGCCCTGTGGTCGATCTTCTACGTGGGCCTCGCCATCGCCTTCGGGGTCTGGATCTGGATCTGGCAGGGGGCGACCTTCGGGACGGAGTACTTCGCTGCGTACCTGGTCGAGAAGTCGCTGAGCGTCGACAACCTATTCGTCTTCGTCATCATCCTGACCCAGTTCGCCGTCCCGATGAAGTACCACCAGCGTGTGCTGCTCTTCGGGGTGCTCCTCGCACTCGTGTTCCGCGGAATCTTCATCGCGGTCGGGGCGGCTGCCCTCGCTGTCTTCAGTTTCACGTTCGTGATCTTCGGCCTGATCTTGATCTGGACCGGGATCCAACTCGCGCGACATCGCAACGACGATCCCGACCCCAGTGAGAACGTCGTCGTTCGTCGTGTCCGCAAGTGGATCCCCATGACGGATGAATACGACGGGACACGCCTGTTCACCCGCATCGACGGTCGCAAGTTCGCAACACCGTTGTTCCTCGTCATGATCGCCGTCGCATCCACTGACCTGCTCTTCGCCCTCGACTCCATCCCGGCGACCTTCGGGGTGACGTCCGAGCCCTACCTCGTCTTCACGGCCAACGCCTTCGCCCTGCTCGGACTCCGGGCGCTCTACTTCCTGCTCCGCGGCTTGCTCGACCGGCTGGTCTACCTGTCCAGTGGCCTAGCGGTGATCCTCGTGTTCATCGGGGTCAAGTTGATCCTCACCTATGTGCACGAACTCAACCCGAGTGTGCCGAAGATCCCGACGCTAGTGTCGCTCGCCGTCATCGTCCTTGTCCTTGCGGTCGTGACGATCGCCTCCATCATCAAGGTGAAGCGAGACCCGACCGCTCGTGCGCACGCGGGCACGATCACTGCACCACACCCTCGTGACGAGGAGGGCTCCGCGTAGGAACTACCAGCCCCGCTCCCGCCACTCCGGGAGCGCGGGACGCTCGCGACCGAGCCAGGTATCCGCGCCGTGCCCCGGGTATACCCAGGTCTCGTCCGGATAGACCGCGAAAATTCGCTCCGTGACGTCGTCCATCAGTCGACTGAACCTCGCCGCGTCGGACCAGGTGTTGCCGACGCCCCCCGGGAAGAGACTGTCACCGCTGAAGATGTGCGGGGGACCGTCGGGATCGTCGTACACCAGCGCAATGGATCCCTGCGTATGGCCCACGAGATGGATCACGGCGAGATCGATCTGACCGAAGCGGATCACGTCACCGCCGCGGACCGGTCGGTCGGTTGCTACCGGTATGTCGCCGGCGTCGTCAGGATGCGCATACGTGATGGCACCGGTCTCCCGGACTACGTCTTCGAGGGCCTGCCAGTGGTCCCCGTGCGCGTGCGTCGTGATGACTGCCGCGAGTCCGCCTTCACCGATCAGGTCGAGGAGGCGGTGAGGCTCAGCGGCGGCGTCGATCATGGCTTGCATCCCGGTCTCTGAGCAGCGCAGCAGGTAGCAGTTGTTCTCGTGGGGCCCGACGGCGATCTTGCTGATCACCAGGCGGGGCAGCTCCCGAACCGCAGCCGGGCCACCAACGGCGACGGCACCGGTGTACCCGCTCATCCGCACCCCTCCATCAACGCCGTGCCCCCAGAGGAAGGCTAGCCTGTGCCGAGCGTCTCCGCGTGGAGACTCCGGACGGTCGAGTGGAGGTGCGGTGTCTGACCGCCTGATCGTCCGCGGGGCACGCGAGCACAACCTCAAGAACGTCTCCCTTGACCTGCCGCGGGATGCGCTGATCGTCTTCAGCGGTCTATCCGGCTCGGGGAAGTCATCGCTGGCTTTCGACACCATCTTCGCCGAGGGTCAGCGCAGGTACGTCGAGAGTCTCTCCGCGTACGCGCGTCAGTTCCTCGGCCAGATGGACAAGCCCGACGTGGACTTCATCGAGGGTCTGTCCCCAGCCGTATCCATAGACCAGAAGTCCACGTCACGAAATCCGCGCTCGACAGTCGGCACCGTGACCGAGGTCTACGACTACCTACGGCTGCTCTTCGCCAGGATCGGCAAGCCGCACTGCCCTGACTGCGGCCGGGCCATCACCCGGCAGTCACCGCAGCAGATAGTCGACCAGGTTCTCGACCTTGCAGAGGGCACGAGATTCCAGGTGTTGGCCCCCGTGGTGCGAGAGCGCAAGGGGGAGCACGTCGACCTCGTCCGGGCGCTCCAGGCTCAGGGGTACTCACGGGTGCGCGTCGATGGTTCCGTGTACGCCATCGCCGAGGTGCCCGCATTGCGGAAGCAGGAGAAGCACAGCATCGAGGTCGTCGTGGATCGACTGGCTGTCAAGGCCTCCGCCAAGCGTCGGCTGACCGATTCGGTCGAGACCGCGCTGCGGCTCGGATCGGGCACCGCGGTCCTCGAGTTCGTCGACCTACCAGAGTCAGACCCGCTGCGAATGCGAGTCTTCAGCGAGCATCTCGCGTGTCCCGAGGACGGACTGTCGTTCGAGGAGCTCGAGCCCCGGTCCTTCTCCTTCAACTCGCCGTTCGGCGCCTGTCCGGAGTGCTCAGGGCTGGGCACCACGATGCAGGTGGACGTTGACCTCGTCGTGCCCGACCCCGACCTGTGTCTGAGCGAGGGGGCCATCGCCCCATGGGCCACTGGCCACACCTCGGAGTACTTCCAGCGACTCGTCGAGTCCTTCGCGGCCGAGCTCGGCGCCGACGCGAACAAGCCTTGGCGCACGCTGACCGCCAAGGTGCGCCAGAGTCTCCTCCACGGGGGCGGTGACCCGGTGACGGTCCGCTACCGAAACCGCTATGGCCGTCAGCGCACCTACGTGACCGAGTACGAAGGGGTTATTCCCTACGTACTCAGGCGGCACCGTGAGGCCGAGAGCGACGCGAGCCGTGAGCGCTTCGAGGGGTATATGCGTGAGATCCCGTGCGCCGCGTGCGGGGGAGCGCGCCTGAAGCCGCTGAGTCTCGCCGTGCGGGTCGGGGGCCGCTCGATAGCCGACATCGCCGACCTGCCGATCGGCGAGGCAGCGGACTTCCTCGCGTCCCTGTCACTGGACCGGCGGGACCGGGCGATTGCCGAGCGGGTATTGAAGGAGGTGAATGAGCGTCTCCGCTTCCTCACCGATGTCGGGTTGCACTATCTGTCCCTGAGCCGGTCCGCCGGAACGCTTGCCGGCGGCGAGGCACAACGGATTCGGCTTGCGACCCAGATCGGATCCGGCCTCGTCGGCGTCTTGTACGTGCTCGATGAGCCCTCCATCGGACTGCACCAGCGCGACAACCGTCGGTTGATACAGACCTTGCAACGCCTACGGGACCTTGGCAACACGCTGATCGTCGTGGAGCACGATCAGGAGACCATCGAGGCGGCGGACTGGGTGGTGGATATCGGCCCCGGTGCCGGTGAGCACGGCGGCGAGGTGGTCGTCAGCGGACCACTTGAAGCCCTGCTCGAGCACCCCGCCAGCATCACGGGTGCATATGTCAGCGGACGCCTGACGATCGATGCGCCACTGGTGCGTCGTCCAGTCGACTCGTCCCGGGTACTGCGAGTCGAGGGCGCGCGGGAGCACAATCTGCGCAACGTCACCGTCGACTTCCCACTTGGGTGCTTCGTGGCTGTTACGGGTGTCAGCGGTAGCGGCAAGTCGACGCTGGTCAATGACGTGCTGTTTCACGTACTTGCGCGGGACCTCAACGGTGCTCGAACCGTACCGGGCCGTCACCGGAGGGTCCTGGGTCTGGAGCACGTCGACAAGGTCGTGCACGTCGATCAGGGTCCGATCGGGCGGACGCCACGCAGCAACCCCGCCACCTACACCGGGGTGTTCGATGCCATCCGCAAATTGTTCGCCGAGACACCCGAGGCAAAGGTCCGCGGATACCTGCAGGGCCGCTTCTCCTTCAACGTGAAGGGTGGTCGCTGCGAGGCGTGCGCGGGCGATGGCACCTTGCGGATCGAGATGAATTTCCTTCCGGACGTCTACGTCCCATGCGAGACCTGTCACGGTGCCCGGTACAACCGGGAGACACTCGAAGTCCACTACAAGGGACGCTCGATCGCGGACGTGCTCGACATGCCGATCGAGCAGGCGGCGGACTTTTTCGCGCCCGTTCCCTCGATCGCGCGTCACCTACGAACCCTGGTCGATGTGGGACTCGGCTACGTCCGGCTGGGGCAGAGCGCCCCGACGCTCTCAGGCGGCGAGGCGCAGCGGGTCAAGCTGGCCGCGGAACTGCAGAAGCGCTCCACGGGACGAACCGTCTATGTACTGGACGAACCAACCACCGGGTTGCAGTTCGAGGACATCAGGAGGCTGCTGAATGTCCTGCAGACGTTGGTCGACAAGGGGAACACCGTGATTGTCATCGAGCACAATCTCGACGTCATCAAGTGCGCGGACTGGATCATTGACATGGGACCC
>JBILVH010000042.1:0-9896 GCA_044370555.1 Candidatus Nanopelagicales bacterium | reverse complement strand
TGCCAGCACCGCCCGCATCGGCACCGCCCGCATCGGCACCGCCCGCATCGGCCGGCGTTGCGTCGGCGCGGGCGGCTCTGGGCCGCTCGGCGATGATCTGCGCGAATACCGACAGGGCGATCTCGGGTGCGGTCCGCGCACCGAGGTCGAGGCCGGCGGGAGTGTGCACGCGGCCCCGCTGGCAGCAGGAGATGTCGAGTGAGTCGAGGACGGCGTTCCCGCGCTTCGGGCTCGCGATGAGGCCGATGTAGGGCACCTCTGCGGCGAGTGCGGCGAGCAGGGCCTGCTCCTCGCCGGCACCGTGGCTGGCGACCACGACGGCGTCGACCCCGGCCAGGCCCGCGGCGTCCGCAGCGGAGTCGGCTGCACGTAGGTGGACGTCGTACCCGAGGGCGGCACCGACGGACGAGATAGCTCGCGCGATCGGTGCCTCCCCGAGGACGACCACGACGGGCGAAGGGAGGACTGGCTCGAGGAAGATCTCCAATGTCCCTCCCGAGAGGCACGGGTTGTGCACCACGGTCTTACCGGGCTGGCCGGGTTCGGGTACGGGTGCGATGCGCACGAGGCGGGGCTCGCCCTTCTCGAGGACGCCGAGGCCCTGGGCGCGGATGGTGGATTCGGCACACTGGCCGCCGACGAACCCCTCGATGGTGCCGTCACCCATCACGATGGCCTCGTCACCCGGTTTGGCGGATGTCGGTCGTTCGGCCAGGACGACCCGCGCGTGCACGAACGGCACCTTCGCCGTACGCAACTCCTCCGCGCGATCTCGCATGTCGGTCATCCCAACTCCTCGCGCTGGTGTCGGCGGAAGTGCGCTCGTGTCGACATGGTGACCTCGTCTCGTCTTCGCGCTATCCGCGGTTGCGGACTATGAGCCAGATGACCACACCGAGCACGATGACGCCGGC
The DNA here is from genome assembly GCA_044370555.1 of Candidatus Nanopelagicales bacterium. GTDB lineage: Bacteria > Actinomycetota > Actinomycetes > S36-B12 > S36-B12 > CAINMH01. The sequence continues at coordinate 8,982 of JBILVH010000042.1, read as the reverse complement.
CACGACGGGGATCACCCGCTTCAGAACGGGGGCACCGGCGGTGCCGAGCAGGTCGATGCTGTCGGCGGCCTGCGGCAGGACCGTGGGAGTCGTCACAGTCGGGGCACCGTCTGCGACAGCCTGACCGGCCGACGCGGCGGCTGCCGGCCCCTTGTTGTCGGCGATGACGGCGGCGAGGTTGGCGGCGAACTGGTCGACGATGCGGCCGGCGACGTCCTGCATGACCCCGCGGCCGAACTGGGCGGGCTTACCGGTGATGACCAGATCTGTCGACACCTCGACCCTCGTGGTGGACGGGGTCTCGGAGATCAGTTGCGTGGTGACGATCGCCTTGGCAGTGCCGGATCCGCGACTCTCCTTGCCGGTGCCTTCGATCACGGCGCGATGCGCGTCCGCATCCTTCTCCAGGAAGGACGCAACGCCGCCGTACGTCATGCTGACCGGACCGAGCTTGACCTTCACGGTGCCCTCGAAGGTGTCGCCCTCGACCTTGGTCAGGGCGGCACCGGGCATGCAGGGCGCAATCTTCTCGACGTCGAGCAGTGCCTGCCACGCCGTGTCGACGTCAGCGGGCACCACGAACGAGTTCTGCAGTTCCATTCAGGGGCTCCAGCCTGGATTAGTCGTCCGCCCTGCACGGTCCGGAAATATGCCGGTGGTGCAACGATAGACGCGTGGCGGACGATGTGCGAGTGGTGCGGGTGACCCTATACGCCGCTGCGCGGGCGGCCGCGGGCACCAGCGTGGTGCAGGTCAGCCCGGGGCCGCTGTCCGAGGTGCTCGCCGCGACGGTTGCTGCCACGCGCCCTGACCTCGGCCCGGTCCTAGAACGCTGCAGCGTCCTGGTCGACGGCCTGGCTGCGCACGACCGCGAGCTCGACGTGCAGGCAGGTAGCGAGGTCGACGTCCTCCCGCCGTTCGCGGGCGGTTAGTTGCGCGGGCGGTTGGACCTGCGCAGGACGACCTGGATCAGCCGCCGATCGCGCTCATCGGCCGGGGTGGCTGGATGAACGTCGGATCGTTGATGCCGTGGCCGGGAAGCTTCGCCGCGATCGAACCCTGCAGTAGGGCGGCGACCCGCTCGCGAAGTACGGCCTCGGTGGTGTCCGGGTCGCGGAGCACCGGGCGCAGGTCGGTCTCGTCTCGCGCGAAGAGGCAGTTGCGGATCTGGCCATCGGCGGTGAGGCGCATGCGGTCGCACGCGCCGCAGAACGGCCGCGTGACGCTGGCAATGATGCCGACGGTGTCCGGGCCACCGTTGACGTAGAACTCCTCCGCTGGCGCACTGCCGCGCGTCGGCACGGGGGTGAGGTCGAACTGTGCCGCGAGCGACTGTTGGATCTCGTCGGCGGTGACCATCGCTGGTCGGGCCCAAAGACCACCCGCATCGAGTGGCATCTGCTCGATGAAGCGCAGCTGCCAGCCCTCCGCGAGAGCCCGCTCCAGAAGAGCGACGGCCTCGTCGTCGTTGACCCCGCGCATCAGCACGCTGTTGATCTTGATGGGCGTCAGCCCCGCGGCACGGGCTGCAGCGAGCCCGGCGAACACGTCATCGATCCGGTCCCGGTGCGTCATCGCCTTGAAGCGCTCTCGGTCGAGTGTGTCCAGGCTGACGTTGACTCGCTCGAGGCCGGCATCGCGCAGTGGGCCAGCAAGTGCGGCCAGGCGGAGCGCATTGGTGGTGAGGGAGATCCTCGGCGGTTTCGGCAACGCGCGCAGACGGCGTACGACGTCGACGACGTCGGGACGTAGCAGTGGTTCGCCCCCGGTAAGTCGCACCTCCTCGATGCCGAGGTCGACGGCGATCTCGACCACGCGCATGAGTTCATCGGTGGTGAGGAGTTCAGCACTGGGGATCCAGTCGGCGAAGTCCGCGGGCATGCAGTAGGTGCAGCGCAGGGAGCAACGGTCGGTGAGCGAGACGCGCAGGTCGCGGTGCACGCGACCGTAGGAATCGACGAGTCGGCTCATGCGCAGTTCACCCATTCGTCCGTCCCGTCGGTGAAGACCTGGTGCTTCCAGACCGGCAGACGCTCCTTGACGGTGTCGACGAGGTCGCTGCATGCGGCGAACGCCGTGCCACGATGGGCGGCGCTGACCGCGGCTGCGAGCGCGCAGTCGCCGATGCGCAGGGGGCCGACCCGGTGGAGTACCGCGACGGCGATCACGTCGTGACGCTGCGCAACCTCCGCGGCCACGTCGGCGATCACGGTGGCCGCGCTCGGGTGCGCCTCGTAGTCGAGATGCGCGACCGCCCGGCCATGGTCGGTGTCGCGGACGTCGCCGCTGAACGTGACCACTGCCCCGGCGGCGGCTGACCCCACGGCGTCACCGGTCTCGGCGACCCCGATCGGGCGCTCGACGACGTCCGCTATGCGTACCCTGCTCACTGCTGCATTATTGCCGCTCCCGCCGTTCGGCGCCGCGCGATCGCTGTCAGGTGCGGTGAATGCGTTCATCGGGAAGAGTTCTGCCCCGACGAGGAGGTGCGATGCGCGAGGTCCTGGCCGATCTGGTGGAGGCGTACGAGCGGGGTGAACCGTGTGCCGTGGCGACCGTGGTGCGTACCTGGCGGTCCGCCCCCCGCCCCGCCGGTGCCTCGATGTTCGTGGCCGCCGGTGGCGAGGCGGTCGGGTCGGTGAGCGGCGGATGCGTGGAGGGTGCGCTGTACGACCTCGGCCAGGAGGTGCTCGGTGACGGCGTACCTCGCTACGAGACGTACGGCGTTAGCGACGACGATGCCTTCACGGTCGGGCTCACCTGCGGGGGCATCCTGGAAGTGTTCATGCACCGCGTGGATGCGCAGACCTGGCCCGAGTTGCCCGGGCTCGCGCGCAGTATCGCCGACCAGGAGGCCGTGGCAGTTGCGCAGGTGGTGCGCGCACCGGCCGGTTCACCGCACCTCGGTCGACATCTGCTGATCCGCGCAAGCGGCCATGAGGGTTCGTTGGGCACCGACCGTCTCGACCAGACCGTGTACGCCGATGCGCTGGGTCTGCTGAACTCCGGGACGACGGGTTTCCTGCACTACGGACCGGAGGGTGAGCGGCTCGGCGAGGGACTCGAGGTGTTCGTCGCGAGCTACGCGCCGCCGCCGCACATGATCATCTTCGGTGCGATCGACTTCTCGGCGGCGCTGTGCAAGGTGGGCAAGGTCCTTGGGTTCCGCGTCACCGTGTGCGATGCGCGGGAGGTCTTCGCGACCCCCAAGCGTTTCCCGGACGCCGACGAGGTCGTGGTCGACTGGCCGCACCGCTGGCTGTCGTCGCAGGCTGTCGATCAGCGGACAGTGATCTGCGTGCTGACGCATGATCCGAAATTCGACGTACCCGCGTTGCAGGTCGCGCTGCGCAGTCCCGCGGGCTACATCGGTGCGATGGGCAGTCGTCGGACCCATGAGGACCGGCTGCAGCGACTCAAGGAGGTCGGCATGACCGATGACGAGCTCGCGCGGTTGCATAGTCCGATCGGTCTCGACCTCGGTGCGCGCACGCCCGAGGAGACCGCGATCTCCATCGCCGCCGAGATCGTGCAGGAGCGCTGGGGCGGGAGCGGCCGTGAGCTCACGCGTACGAGCGGGCCGATCCATCCGGGAGCACCGCGCTGACCGCCACTGCGGGGCTGGTACTCGCGGCGGGGGCGGGCCGCCGGTTCGGCGGGCCCAAGGCGCCCGTGCTGTGGGAGGGCGAGCGGCTCGTGGACCGCGCGGTGCGCCTGCTGCGAGCCGGCGGGTGCGACCCGGTGATCGTCGTACTCGGTGCGTGGGAGGGCCAGGTGCCCGGTGCCGCGGTGGTGCACAACCCGGAGTGGGCCGACGGAATGGGGTCGTCGCTGTGCGTAGGTCTCGACGCGGTGGCTGAGGTCGCGGCTGCGGAGCCGGTGGACCGCGTCGTGATCACACTCGTCGATCTGATCGGCCTCACCGAGGACGCAGTCGCGCGGCTCACCCGCTGCGACGCGCGGCTCGCGGCTGCGGCGTACGACGGTCGACGCGGGCACCCGGTGCTCATCGGGCGCGAGCACTTCGCGGGCGTGATGGCTTCGGCAGTCGGCGACCGCGGGGCGCGGGAGTACCTGCGCGACCGCGAGGTGACGCTCGTCGAGGTGGGCGATGTGGCGGCCCCCGACGACCTCGACGTACCCCCCAGCCGCCACTGTGGTGGGGATGAGGCTTCAAAGGCCGGATCCCCACCATAGAGGCGCAAAAAGGATGCGCGGGTGGTGCGGTGCGGACTGACCGGTCTCGGCGCGTCAGTCGGCGTGGTGACCGATGTGCGTCTGGTCGACGGCGCCCCCGCCGAGGAGGACAGCCGCCCCCACCAGCAGGGCGACGGCGATCTCCCACGTCATGGCGCGGCCCCGGCGCTCGAGGAGCATCGCGACTGTCGCGATGGCCATCACGACCACGCCGGCCCACGGTGCGGTCGCGTGCGCCGCGGAGGTCACCGCAGTGAGCGCGAGCATTAGTGGGCCGCAGGCGAGCAGGCACCAGGCACCGCGCATGATCCCGTTGTCGGGGCAGCGCAGGAGTGCATCGCTACGCCAGGGTGCTACCTGCCAGGCGGCGGCCGCCAGGAAGAGGACGGGTGTGGGCACGTGCGAGCCGATCACCCACGCGAGGGGGGCGGCGACGAGCCACGGGACGAGGTAGCCAGCGGCGAGCACCGCGGCATTGCGCGTGCTGCGCGAGGGAAGTGCAGGCAGCAGCCCGGGGAGCATCATCGCGATCGACATGACCGCCCAGTGCACGGTGAAATCCCGAACCGTGAAGCCGGCCGACGTGCCGTGACCTGGGAGCAGCGCGAGCGCGATCCAGGCCGCGACGATGACCACCACCGATGCCACCACGGTGGGCCGCCACACTGTCGGCGACACGGCTCGCACGAGCGCCCGGCGTGCGACGGCGCTGTGCGGCGCGTGGGAACTCGCGACGGAGGGGATGGAGGTCATAGGCCCAGGGTCTTCGCAATAACGAGGAGTTGAACCTCGCTGGCACCCTCGACGACTCTCAGCATGCGCAACTGTCGCAGTGCCCGTTCGATCGGTCCTTCGCGCATCAAACCCATGCCGCCGAACACCTGGAGGGCGCGGTCGGCGACGTCATACGCGCGCTCCGTCGAGATGTACTTCGCGATCGAGGCGTCGCCCATGATCTCGAGGGGGTTCGCACCCGAGTCGACCCGCCAGGCGAGGTGGTAGACGATCCAGCGCATCGCCTCGATGTCCACCTTGCTCTGGGCCAGGGGGAAGGACACGCCCTGGTTCTTTCCGAGCGGCTTGCCGAACGCGGTGCGCGCCCGCGCGTGATCGATCGCCCGGTCGAGGCACCACTCGGCGAGGCCGAGGGCCTGCGCGGCGATGTACGCGCGCCCGGCGTTCAAGAACGCCATCGCCTCGAAGAACCCCTGGCCGACCTCGCCGATGACGTGGTCGGCAGGGACCCTGGCGCCGTCGAAGAACAGCTCGGCCGGGTGCGAGTCGGAGATGTTCCACTGGAGCTTGCCGACGGTGTACTGCTCTCGGGGTACGACGAAGGCGGTGATCCCGCCCGCCGCGCGCTTCTGCGCATCGGTCACCGCGAACACGATCGCGAAATCCGCTGCATCGCCGTTGGTGATGTAGTGCTTGTGCCCGGTGATCAACCACTCGTCACCGTCGGAGACCGCGCGCGTTGTGATGGCCTGGGCATCGCTGCCGGCCTCCGGCTCGGTCAGTGCGAAACACATCGTCTTCTCGCCGCGTGCGAGCGGGAGAAGGTACTCATCCCAGAGGTGCCGCGGCAGTTTCAGCAGCAGCGGTGATGGGCCCGCGGGGTTCGGGGGCGCGATGGCCGCGAGCGCGAGTCGCATGCCGCTGCGGGCGGCGTCCTCGACGAGGAGCGTCGTACCCAGCACCGACAGGCCCTGGCCCCCGGCCTCCTCCGGGAGGTACGGCGCCCAGAACCCCTCCTGTGCCGACCGACGCCGGATCCGCTCGATGACGGGTCGCAGCACGTCGCGGTCGGGCGCCTCACCCCAGAACTGCCGCTCGTGCTCCGCTTCGAGCGGACGGATCTCGCGGTCGAGGAACGTCGCGAAGCTCTGGCGCAGCGCGGTGAGTTCGTCGGGCACGTCGAAATCCATGGCTGCATCGTGCCGCACTCGCCGAGATGCCGCCCGGTGGTTGAGCGGGCAGGCTGTCGACATGTCCGATACGGCCGCGGCGCCCCTTGAAGGGCGGGTAGCCGTGGTCACCGGCGGTAGCCGGGGCATCGGGTGCGCCGCGGCTGGGCAACTCGCGCGCCTCGGCGCGACGGTCGTGGTCGTGGGACGTACCGAGGCCGCCGGTGGTGCGGCCGCCGACCGCCTCGTGGACGCCGGGCTCGACGCGGTGGGCGTCGGCTGCGACGTGTCCGACCTGGCTGCCGTGGCCGCACTGCCGCAGCGACTCGGCCCGCTCGGGGCGGCCGACATCCTGGTGTGCGCCGCGGGCGTGATGAGCGCGGCCACCGCGAAGACCCTGCGCGGGCCCGACGACGAGTGGCGTCGCGTACTCGGTGTCAACCTCGACGGCACGTACGCCGCCATCCGGGCGTTCACCCCCGGCATGGTCGAGCGGCGATGGGGGCGGGTCATCGCGGTCTCGGCCTGTCTGGGCCGCTTCACCGGACCGGGCACCGCGGGCGGCCTTGCGCCGTACCGGGTGTCGAAGGCGGCGGTCAACGCGCTGATCAAGAACCTCGCCGCCGAACTCGGTCAGGGCGCGCGAGGGGTCTACGCCGACGCCGTGTGCCCGGGGCACTGCCGTACCGACATGGGCGGCCCGAACGCCCCGCGCTCAGCGGAGGAGGGTGCCGACACGATCGCGTGGCTCGCAGCCGGGGGAGCGGGCGACCGGACCGGTCTGCTCTGGGAGGACCGCACAGTCGTGCCCTGGTGACCGTGCCCTGGTGACCGTGCCCTGGTGACCGTGCCCTGGTGACCGTGCCCTGGTGACCGTGCCCTGGTGACCGTGCCCTGGTGACCGTGCCCTGGTGACCGTGCCCTGGTGACCGCGCCCGCCGCCACCCCCTCACGGTGTCAGAACGTCCCGTTGAATGGAGCGTTTTGACACCGTGAGGGGGTGGCGGTTAGGCGGGGGCCGGCCTTGACTCGAGTGCTCCCATGTCCTCGAGTTGCACACCCTTCGTCTCGCGGACGTAGCGCAGGACGAACGGGATCGACAGGACGGCGAACGCAGTGAAGATGCCGTACGCGATGCCGAGGCTGACGTCGGCGAGTTCGGGGAACGTCGTCGACACGATGAAGTTCGCGACCCACTGAGCGGCGGTCGCCACGGCGAGCGCCGCCGCGCGCAACCGGTTGGGGAACATCTCGGAGATCAGCACCCACACGACCGGCCCCCACGTCGCTGCGAAAAACGCGACGTACATGTTGAACGCGATGACGGCGACTAGGTCGGGGCCGTCGGCCAACACCGGCGTCCCGTCCGATCCGACCGGTGCACTGCCGAAGATCCATGTGAGGGTGGCGAGGGTCGCGACCATGCCGATCGAGCCGATGATCAGGAGCGGCTTGCGGCCGATGCGGTCAACGAGGGCGATGGCAACGATGGTGAAGGCGACGTTCACCCCGGTCGTGATCAGGGACGTCTGGAACGCCTGGCTCTCGCTGAAGCCGACCGCCTGCCAGATCGTGTTCGAGTAGTACATGACTGCGTTGATTCCGACGAACTGTTGGAAGGCACTCAGCAGGATGCCGACCCACACGATCGGCAGTAGTCCGAGAGTGCGGCCGCGCAGGTCAGAGAACCGCGGCTTGTGGTCGCCCTGCATCGATGCCGCGATGTCGGCGACCTTCTGATCGACGCCATCGAGGAAGATCGTGCTGAGCACTGCCGCTGCCTCGTCGCGACGCCCGACCTCGATGAGGTAGCGCGGCGACTCCGGCAGGCGCAGCGCGAGGGACGCGTACACCAGTGCAGGGATCACCATCGACAGGAACATCCACTGCCATGCCTCTAGGCCGAACAGCCACTGATTGCGCGAATTGCCTCCCGCGAGGTTCAAGATCACGTAGTTGACCAAGCCGGTCGCGAAGATGCCGATGACGATGGCGAACTGCTGGAGGCTGGCCATGCGGCCACGCAGTGCTGCGGGTGCGATCTCGGCGATGTACATGGGGCCCATCACGCTCGCGACGCCGATGCCGGCGCCTCCGACGAACCGCCAGATCGTGAGGTCCACGAGGCCGACGGGGAACGCCTGGCCGACTGCGGCGATGAAGAACAGGAGGGCAGCCACGACCATGATGCGCCGCCGCCCGAATCGCTGGGCGAGGCTGCCGGCGAACCACGCGCCGATCGCGGAGCCGATCAGGGCGATCGAGACGACGAATCCGATGGTGAATCCGCCGATGCCGAACTTCGACTCAAGTGCCCCGATCGCTCCGTTGATGACCGCGGAGTCGTAGCCGAAGAGGAATCCGCCGAGGGCCGCCGAGGAGGCGAGTCCCACCACGCGGCCGGTTCGGTAGCGCTCCGGGGTCGCCGCCCCCGCGTGTGCGCTGATCGCTTCGCCGTGTGCCATGGGTCCTCCCCGCGCTGGGCGGCATCCGGGCAGTCCGTACGGGCCCGCCCGGACGAACGGTCTGATGGCACGTTAGCGCCGGGGTGACCCTTAGCACCGGCGAATGTACGGACCGTGCACCCGTGTCGCGCGGGCCTGACAAGATGACGCCATGGCATCCGTGGTTGAACGGCTGATCGGTGCGTTGGGCCCCTCCCGCACACTTCCCGAGCGCACCGCACTCTTCGCCGCGGCCGCTGTGGTCGGTCCTACCTTTGAGCCGGGCCTGCAGCCGCGCAAGACCATCCACCAGGCGCTGGCGACTGGCATCGTGTCGGCCGCGACACTCGGCGGGGTCACCGCCTCGCAGAGTGCGATCGAGGCCGCTGGCCGCCTGATCACTCGCGACCGCGCGGACACCGTATCTGTGCTGGCTC
>JBILVH010000293.1:0-2597 GCA_044370555.1 Candidatus Nanopelagicales bacterium | reverse complement strand
GAGGTCGCCACCCTGCCGGCGGTCTGCGGCGGCGGTCAGGTGAACCAGTGGGGTGGCCTGCGGTTGCTGACCCGGCAGGACGGATCAACCGAGGAGAACTTCGCCGATGCGGCCGGCCAACTTGTTGCGCTGGTGATCCGGGGACCGAGGAGTGGCACGCAGACAACGTGTGCGCGCTACGACGTCGATGGAGTGATGACTCGTCAGGACGTTTTCGGTACGGATGGCCGCCTGATCGAGCGCACCTCGCTCGATCCAGCGGTCGGCGGCGATCCGCGGCGCGCCACGACGACGTACCTGCTCGGTCCCGCGTCACCGAGCGCTCCGAATACCTCGATAACGACGTCCTCTGTCACCGATCTCGCGGGCCGGACCATCACCTACACCGATGCCTACGGCACGGTGACCACCATGACCTACTCCGCGCAGGGTGCAATGCGGCGCATGGTGATCACACCGCCTGCCAGTACGTCGGGTGCACCGGTGACGTTGGACTACACGTACACGGCGGTGCAGCACTGGCAGGACACAGTCAAGATCAACGGCGTGCTCGCAGCCGATATCACCTATGACGCCCGCAGCGCACGCATCACGAAGATCACCTACGCCGACGATGTCGTGGCTGACTACCGCTACTTCGGCAACGGCACAGCCAACAAGCTCACTGTGACGACTCCAACGGCGGGTTCGGCCCTGCAGGAGCTGGACATGCGGGGCACGGGTCGGATCATGGGCGAGACGCTCACGGTGACCGGGCCGGACGCTTTCACGGAGAGCCGCACCTACACCTATGACGCGGCGACGCGCCTCGCCCGTGCGCAGATCACCACGGACCGCTCCGGCTACCCGGCGAGCACCGACTACCGCTACACCTTCGGCCCCCAGGACGCCTCCTGCGGCTCGGGCTACAACGCGGGAGTGGACAACCTGCGGACCGGTGGCAGCCGCAACGGTCAGGCGTACGTCACCTGCTACGACGGCTCGGGTCGGCTGACATCGACGACGGACCCGCTTGTCGGCGCAGACCGCAGCGTGTTGCGCTACGACGACTTCGGACGCGTGACGCAGGCAGGGGCGACCGAACTGACGTGGGGTGCCGGCACCACTCTCGTCTCGCTGGCGGACGGCCCGGCCACGACGGAGTTCGTCTCCTACGCCGGGCGGACCCACCTGAAGTCCGTCACCTCGGGCGGGCAAACCCACCAGACGGGATACGGCTACTCCGATGGGGCGCAGACGATGCTCTACGAGGTCGACGGCGCGGGTGCTGCAACAGCCGTGCGCGCGGCGTACATCGGCCTCCCCGGCGGCGTGTCGGTGATGGTGCCTGCTTCCGGCCTTGCGGTCGCCACGGTCCCAGACTTCATGGGGGCCGCACTCCTCCACGCCCCGGTGCCCTCGTTGGGCTCGGGTGCGCCAAGCCCCGACTCCCCCGCGGTGGGCCCGGCGGGACGGTACGGACCCTTCGGCGAGCCCCTCGTGCAGCCGACCGGTTCCTCGTCGGTGCCGCAGTATCAGTGGCAGGCCGGCTCGCGACTGGAGACCTACGCGGGTGACAGCGGCATCGTGCAGATGGGGTCGCGTCCTTATCACCCTGCGCTCGGCGTCTTCCTTGCGATCGACCCGGTGCCGGGCAGCGGCAACAACCTGTACTCCTACACCAGCGGTGACCCGATCAATAACAGCGACCGCTCCGGCAACAGCGAGGGCTGCGGCGTGTTGTGTATCGGGTTGAGCGCGGGTGGGCTTCTCGCGTCGTTCTGGGGACCGATCGGAACGCTTGTCGGTGTGGCAGCCAGTGCGACCGCCTGGGTCCTGGCCGCGAACAGCGCGCAGAGTCAGGGGCAGTCCACCTCGCCGTTCGACAATCTTGAGATCGCCTTTGCTGCGGCAGTGACCGTGATGACCAGCGTCAAGTTGGTCGTGGGTACTGCGGGGAGTTACCTCATCAAGAGGTACATGCAGAAGGCACAAAATGCCAAGAAGTCTGGCCGGGTCCTGAAGAGCGCCGGTGAGTCAGGCAGGACGGATGTCAACACGACGAACCTCAACAAACTCCTGGGTGAATCTTCACGGAACACGTCGTCGTCCGGGAGCAGCCAGGTGACGAACGCGAGGCCGCTCACCGAGTCAAGCCTGAAGAAGCAGAACCTCCTCGAACAGCCGCGCGCCGTCAAGGCGCACAATACGTACTCCCAGAACGGCAGCGTGCTCGAGGACATCGTGGATCTGAATAAGGACATCATGGACAACGTCTCCAAGACGTCAAGTTCAAAATCACTGACGGACAGCCAATTGCTTAAACAGGCCAACACCGATTTCAGGCAGTTCCTCCTTAACCAGCTTGGCAGTGAGAAGGGAGCGTCAGGCAGCCTCTCAGGGAGCATCAAGTTCAACTTCTAGCGCCCGGCACCTGCCGTCAGCGCTCCCGCCTGACCGCACTCGCACCACAACGCACCACACTCGCACCACACCCGCACCATTCGAAGGGATCCAGCATGAACCGCACTTCCTCGCACACCCCGGCACGCCGGCCCGCGTATCGCCGTGGCGCATCTGCGTGCGCCGTTGGCGCCGTGGTGGGTGTGGTGGGTGGG
>JBILVH010000292.1:0-2608 GCA_044370555.1 Candidatus Nanopelagicales bacterium | reverse complement strand
CCGTCGGCGAGATCGCCGTACGTCGTCCCCTCCGCACCGCCGGGCGCATAGAGCTCGAGTTGCCGCGCCAATGCGTCGCGGAACCCGACCGGTTCATTCGCCCCGACCAGCAGCAGCAGGTCGCCCGCGCGGCCCTCGGTGACCGGCGCCGGCAGACTCACCGCGACCGTCGCGCGCACCCGCTCATCGGTCGCCGCGGCGCGCAGCACCGCACCGGCACCCATCGAGTGTCCGAGCAGCGCGATGCGCGTCGCGTCGACCCCCGGCTGCGCCTGCACCCACGGGATCAGCGTCCGCACCGCGGCGGCGAGTTGGGCCTGGTCACCGGGCAGCGGTTCGGGGTTGGCACCGTGGCCGGGCAGATCGGGCAGCGCGACGGCGTACCCCGCCCGTGCGATCGATCGCGCGAGCGGCGTCATCAACTCACCCGACGCGGCATAGCCGTGTACGACGATCACCGCGGGCAGAGCCGCCCCGTCTGCGGCGCCCCCCGGCACCATCCAGGTCACAGGGGTGCCCTCGACGCTCGTGCGCGTGACCGCGAGGCCGGAGTCGGCGCGCAGGGCCGCTGCGAGGGAGAATCCGCCGAGGATCAGGCCGATGACGAGGCAGATGAGGGCCGCCACCGGGCGGCGCGTGCGGCTCGTCGGCGTGACCACGCACACACCGTAGGGGACCGCGCCGCCGTCAGCATCACCCCGCGCCACGACGCATACTGCAGATATGCACCCCACGAGACCAAAGACCCGCCTCGCCACCCGCCTCGCCACCCGCCTCGCCACCCGCTTCGCCATCGCCTGCTCCATCGCCATTGCCGCCGCCACCTTCGCGGCCGCCTCGCCCGCGCAGGCGGCCCCGGCCGGCCGCATCGTGATCGGTGACTCGGTCTCGGGCATGAACACCGGCGCTCTGCAGGCCCGCGGCTTCCGCGTCGACTACACGGTGAGCCGCCAGTTCGGCGAGATCCTCGGTGTGATGGCGTCGTACGGCAGCGCTCTGCCGCGCAACGTGGTGATTGCCCTCGGTACCAACGGCACCGTCTCGCTGTCGACCTGCAAGGCCGCGGTGCGGGCGGCGGGTACCACGCGCCGGGTGTTCCTGGTGACCAACCGGGTGCCGCGGTCGTGGGAGTCGACCAACAACGCCGCCCTGCGCGCCTGCGACCGGGCGTTCACCGCCTCGCGCGTCCACATCATCGACTGGTGGGCGCTGTCGGACTCGAATCCGAGCTGGTTCTACGGCGACGGCTACCACCCGAACGAGTGGCTCGGTGCCCAGAAGTTCGCCAATCTGATCGACCGCGCAGTCGACACCTACGGCCGGTGATTCCGCGGGCCCTGCGGGTAGGGTTTGGGGCAGGTACGACGCACCCGTCACCCTGACCCGCAGGCCGCAGGACTGATCCGTCCGGGCGTTCTGTGGGCCCGTCACGAAAGGCGCACATGAGCACCCACGACATGCGGACCCAGATGGGCTCCGGCAAGGGCTTCCTCGCCGCACTCGACCAGAGCGGCGGTAGCACCCCGAAGGCCCTCTCCCTCTACGGCGTCGAGCCCGACGAGTACTCCGGCGACGCCGAGATGTTCGACCGGATCCACGCGATGCGTACCCGCATCATGACCAACCCGGCCTTCACGGGCGAGCGCGTGGTCGCGGCGATCCTCTTCGAAGACACCATGGACCGCCAGGTCGAGGGCCTCGGATCAGCGGAGTACCTGTGGCAGGTCAAGGGCATCGTGCCGATCGTCAAGGTCGACAAGGGCCTCGAGGCGGAGGCGGACGGCGTCCAGCTCATGAAGCCGATGCCCGCGCTCGACGCGCTCCTCGCCCGCGCCAACACCCACGGCGTCTTCGGTACCAAGATGCGCTCGGTGATCAAGTCGGCCAACCCCGGCGGAATCGCGGCAATCGCCGCGCAGCAGTTCGCCTTCGGTCAGCAGATCCTCGCCGCCGGTCTCGTGCCGATCCTCGAGCCCGAGGTCGACATCCACTCGGCCGATAAGCAGCAGTCCGAGGACATCCTGCTCGTCGAACTCCTCGACCGGCTTGACGGCATCCCCGACGGTCAGCAGGTGATCTTCAAGCTGTCCCTGCCAAGCGTCGACAACTTCTACCGTCCGCTCATCGAGCATCCGAAGGTGCTGCGCGTCGTGGCTCTCTCGGGCGGCTACACACGCGACGACGCGTGCGCGATCCTCGCCCGCAACCACGGCATGATCGCGAGCTTCTCACGTGCGCTCACCGAAGGGCTCAACGCGAAGCAGTCCGACGCGGAGTTCACCGCGATGCTCGACGCGACGATCGCGGAGATCTACGCGGCGTCGATCACCTGACCGGTCCCGGCTCCATGTCCCGGCTCGGCCGTACCCTCGTCGCGTTCGTGCTGCTCGGTGCGGTCGCACTGACCGCGGGCTGCGGGCGCGCGGGCGCGGGGGCCGCATCGGTCACCGCGAGCATCGGGGTGACCGTGTACGACGAGGCTGACCGCGTCGAGATGCCGCGGCTGAGCGGTGAGACGTTGGCGGGCGGGTCGCTCGACCTGGCCAACCTGCGCGGGCGCGTCGTCGTGCTCAACGCGTGGGCGTCCTGGTGCGGGCCGTGCCGCGAC
>JBILVH010000291.1:0-2613 GCA_044370555.1 Candidatus Nanopelagicales bacterium | reverse complement strand
GATCACCCTCACGGTGTCCGATGGCCCACCCCCAGTCGAGGTGCCGTACCTCATCGACATGATCCGCGAGGATGCCGTCGCACTCATCGAGAGTCTCGGGCTCGTCGTGGACATCAACGAGCCCCCGATCACCCCGTTGAATCGCGTCATCAGCCAGGATCCCAGCGCGGGGACCCTGCTGCCGCGCGGTTCCACAGTGACGATCACGATCGTGTGATCAGCGGCACCTCGGGTGAGATCCGCCTCACTCCCGGTGACCCGCGCACCGATGCGTGATAGCGATGGGTGATCACGACACTCCAGCGCGTGGATCTCGTCCACACATAGCTCAGATGCGCAACTCGAGCCGTGCCGCTAGTCAAGTTGCGCCTTCACTCGAGACCCCTGACTCTTGAAAGGAGCGACATGGGAGTTCCCACCGTCGCACCGCTCATAGGGGAGTTCATATGACATCTCGTCTCGCTAGGCGGGTCGGCATCGTCGCCGCCGCCATCACCCTGCCGCTCGGCGTCGCCGCCGCACCGGCTTTCGCCGCCGAGGACGCAACCGTCTCGGTCCTGCACGCGATCCCTGGCGGCCTCGGTGCCGACTCGGTGGATGTGTTCGCCGGCGATGCGCTACTCATCGACAACTTCACACCCGGCACGCTTGAGACTCTGACCGTGCCAGCGGGTGCCTACAACCTCGCGGTCTACGCCGACGGCGAAGGCCCGGGCAACGGCGATCCGATCCTCTCCGCCGACGGGGTTGAGGTGCCCGCGGGCGCCAACGCCACCGTCACGGCCAACCTTGACGCCGATGGCGCCCCCGCGCTGAACGTCTTCGTGAACGACATCTCGAGCCTCGACGCCGGTCAGGGCCGCGTGACCGTCCGCCACATTGCCGCAGCGCCGGCGGTCGACATCCTTGTCGACGGCACCGCCGCGATCATGGATCTCGCGAACCCCGAGGAGGTCGTCACGACCCTCCCCGCGGGCGACTACGAGGCCGCAGTCGCGCTCGCCGGCACGACCGATCCGGTCCTGGGCCCGGTCCCGCTCGCCGTCGTCGAGGGCGTGAACACCATCGTCTACGCGTGGGGTTCGGCAGCTGACGGCACGCTCGACATCGCAGTCCAGACCGTCGAGGCGCACACGACTCCGCCGGTCCCGGCCGGCGGTGGTTCGACCGCAGGTCTGCCGCTGTGGGCGGTCGCCTTCGCGGGCATCGCCGCGGTCGGCGTCGTCGGCGCGGCCGCGCGTCTCGCAGCAGCCAAGCGCTAGTCACGCATGGTCCGGCCCCGTCCCGCACTCATCGTGCTGGTGGTCAGTGCACTCGCACTCGGCGCATCGGTCGCGGTGATCGCGGCGGCGGGGCCGGATCGCGTCGACAGCGTCGGCTCGGCGGACCGCGTCGCACTGGCGGGAACGTCACCGGCCCCAGCGGCCGACACTCCTGCAGTCTCCGAGGCTCGACCATCCCCGTCCGGCTCGTCCGTAGCAACGGGGTGGAAGGCGGCGGGCTTCCCCGCCGAGCGCACAGATGCAACCGTCCTCCCAGAACGCGAACTGATCCCGGCCCCCGTACGGATCGAGATCCCCGTCATCGGAGTGGACACCGCCATAGACCCCATCGGAGTGGATTCCGCGGGTCGTGTCGATGTCCCCAAGGACGTCACCCGCGCCGGGTGGTACCGCTGGAGCCCCGCTCCCGGGGCCAGCGAAGGCTCGAGTCTCGTGACGGCCCACGTCGACGGCGTCGATCAGGGCGCCGGCGTCTTCTACGACTTGAAGCTGCTCGCCCCGGGCGACACCGTCACCATCAGGCGAGCGGACGGTTCACGCCTTGACTACCGGGTGATCGCACGCGAGGTCTTCAACAAGACGGTCGTCCCCCTCGACGAGATTCACGCCCGCAGCGGTCCGCACCGGCTCACGCTCGTCACCTGCGGCGGCCCTTTCGACCCCGAGACCCTGGTCTACACCGACAACGTCGTGGTCACCGCAGTCCCGGTCTGACTGCGCGCTGCCGCGCAGTCCGCGCGGACACCGACCCGGCGAGCCTCGGACGTGCCAGTCGCTCCACGTCAACACCTTCGTGCTCCAGCAGCGCGGCCTTGAGGTCCGGTCGCCAGCCGTACCCGCCGAGACCGCTCGCGCTGACTACCCGATGGCATGGCACGAAGACCGCCACCCGGTTGCGCGCGCAGGCGGTGCCCACCGCACGCGCTGCCCGGGGCGCCCCGACCCGGCCGGCAACCTCGCCGTACGCCTGGACGCTGCCCGCGGGGATGGAGCGCAGCGCCTGCCAGACGGCGACGTGGAAGGCCGGCCCGCGCAGGTCGACGGAGACGTCGTCCACGGCCGACAGATCCCCGTCCAACCATCCTGAGAGCGCCCCGGTGATCTCCGGCACCTGCCGTTTGCGCGCGTTCAGGTTGGCGCGACCCACGTCGGCGGCGGGAACTCCGTCGTCGGCGAACCACGCGGAGTGCACGATCGGCCGGGCTTGAGCAGTCGGCCCGCTGAGCACGACCACGTCGCGCCACGGGGTGCGCACGACTGTGCGGTAGATCACCGCTTCAGCAGCATGTCCGCGACGAGGAAGGCGAGTTCGAGGGCCTGCTCGCGGTTC
>JBILVH010000289.1:0-2633 GCA_044370555.1 Candidatus Nanopelagicales bacterium | reverse complement strand
GCGAATCCCGCTGTGTCCGCGGGCATCGTGCTGATTCTCACGATTCTCCTGTGGGTCAACGTGGTGGTGCGCATCTACCTCGGTGGCCTGTGTTGGATCGGTGCAGCAGCAAGGTCAAGCGGGTGAGCGTGGCGAGCGGCTGAACTTATCGCGATTCGCCACCGAATCCGCGCCCAACCTGCTAGACACCGCTTGTCTAGTTCATCCATTGCGACCAAAGGAACCCCATGCGTCTTCCCTTCAAGCGTGCGCTGGCCACACTCGGCGCACTCGCCATCGGCGGCAGCGCCCTTCTCCTGCCGGCCAGTGCCGCACAGGCTGATGGCGCGTACTACGGCACGTGGAAGCTCACCCACTGGCGCCTCAACGGGGTCACCATTGCGTGCCCTGGCTCATTCGAGCTGCCACCCCCTGCCCCGAATATCGTCTGCACCGACAACGAGACATTGGTTCTGAAGGACGGCTACCGCTACAAGGCGAGTCTGCGCGTCTTCGCCCAGCTTGAGGCGCGTGGTGGTTTCGAGGTGATCACCTTCCCGGGCAGCAAGCACAAGGTGATCGTTTTCGACGCCGATCAGCAGGCCGACAATCCGCGCGCGTACCGTATGCGGCTGATCGGCGCCAAGGCGGGTACGCCGAACAAGATGAAGATCTTCCTGTCGACCACCAGCCGCGACGGCTCGACATCGACGGCGGAGATGATCTTCAGCCGCGTCGGCTAACACAGCCGCACCCCACGCCCAAGCCTCACGGTGTCAAAACGTCCCGTTTTATGGATCGTTTTGACACCGTGAGGCGGGGGCGGGGTGAGGTGGGGTGCGGGGGCTGGTCAGTCGCCGCTTGTTCTTCAGTCGCTGCTTGTGCTGAAGAGCGAGGGGGTGAAGTCACGGGCGAACTCGTTGCCCAACCGTTGACGTATCCGCATGTGTGTCACGCGGACCGTTCCAGCGCTGGCATAGCCGAGTTCATCCGCGATCTCCGCCGCGGTCGCCCCCGCCAGGGCCAACTCGATGAGGGCCCGCTCCCTGTCGCTCAGCGAGTCGAGGATGCGCCGCGCCAGGTCGGTGCGCCGCCGGATCCGCTCGGACTTGAGCAGCTTGACGAGTGGATCCTTGGCGTGGAGTGCGAGGCCGAAGACACCCATGCCCTCCTCGAGTTCCTCGTGAGCTACGGGCGCGGCGGTCGCACCGCGCTGAGCCCGTCGCCCCTTGTCGACGAGGAGATTGCGCACAACGGTTCTGGCGTACGCCTCGATCCTGTCATCGGGAATCTCAGCCTGGACTTCGAGCATCCGCTCCACGGTCATGGCCGCTACATCCTCAGCGGCCGTCGGATCGCGAAGCGCCCGCTGCGCCGCGCGAAAGGCAGCGTCGAACACCCGCACCCACTGCTCGTCCGTCAGTTCCACGGCCTTCCCCCCTCACCCGATTCCAGACACCGCCCGTGTGCCGGCGGGTACACGTCCGAAGCTTCGGCACTGAGCCTGACATGCGCGTCGGGCGACGTCCACACCCTGAGGAGCCACCGTCGGCGACCGCCCATGTAACGAGCCACTATGCGGCAGCCCGCGCCGCAGCAATCGCCATCCGCGCCCACGCCTCCGGGGTGACCGTGTCCGGCTGGTACCCGCCTGCGCCACCGAGCAGGATCGGCATTGCTGGGAAGGCCTCCCGCACCAGCTGCACTGCGGCCTCCATCCCTTCAACGGTGTACGTCAAGGTCGACAGCGGGTCAGTCACATGCCCGTCGGCGCCCATCGCGATGAAGATCATCTGCGGGTCGAAGCGCCGCACTTCGCCGAGGAAGCGACCCACCGCCGCATGCAGATCTGCATCGCCCGATCCAGCCGCCAAGGCCGCATTGAACACCTCGTCCCCGGGATCATCGACGAAGCCCGTGCCCGGGAATATCGTCCGATCGTGTACTGAGAAGGTCAGCACCCGCGGCTCCCCCCGCAGCAATTCCTCGGTCCCGTCACCGTGGTGAGCATCGATGTCGAGTATCGCGATCCGTTCGACAGTCCGATCGCTCACGGCCGCGAGTCCAGTTCCCACACCGCCACCCGACAAGATCCAACGGGCAGTGATGGCGAAGTCGTTGAACACGCAGAAACCGCTGGAACGATCGCGCATCGCGTGGTGCTTGGCGCCTGGGAAATGGACGGCGGTCAGCGCCCGGCCAGCGATGAGCGCGTCAGCAGCGAGCATCGTGCCCCCGACGAATCGGTGGGCCAATTCGGCAAGGTCGGCCCGCGAGCCCGCCCATTCGCCTGACTCCGCGTCACCCAGGACACGGCGGACGAACTCCGGGTCGTGCACTCGCTCGATGACTTCCGGATCGGGCAGGAGGTCAGATTCGACCCGATCCACATGTACGCCCGCTGCTGGGGCTAGTGCGCAGAGCCGGTCGTACGCCTTGATGAAGCGCCGCCCCTGGGTGGGGTGTCCCGGGTCGAAGACCCAACCGGCATACGCATCACTGTGTACGACGACCAACGTCTTGGCCGACTCATTGGTCACTTCACGGGTCATAGGTCTCCTCTCGTATCGGCCGTCGACCCCCTCAAGTCGAACTGCGGCCTCACTAGGGAGACGTTGGAATCCGCGGAGTGTTAACTGCGGTGACTGGGGCGA
>JBILVH010000041.1:0-10103 GCA_044370555.1 Candidatus Nanopelagicales bacterium | reverse complement strand
GCGGTACGTCGACCTATATCCCGCTCAAGGTCAACATGGCGGGTGTCATTCCGGTCATCTTCTCCTCCAGCCTGCTCTTCCTGCCCACGCTCGTCGTGCAGTTGACCGGTAGTCAGGCACCGTGGGCACAGTGGATCGCGACCAACTTCTCCACGGGCACGTCCACTGTTTACCTCTTGGTGTTCTTCGTCCTGACCATCTTCTTCACGTACTTCTACGTGTCCATCACCTTCAACCCGACCGAGGTTGCTGACAACATGAAGAAGTACGGCGGCTTCATCCCGGGCATCCGGGCCGGCAAGCCGACCGCCGACTACCTGTCGTACGTCATCAGCCGTCTCACCGCACCCGGCTCGGTCTACTTGGCCCTGCTCGCGGTGCTGCCGGTCGTGTCGTTCAATCTGCTCGGAATCGGCACCACCTTCGTCTTCGGCGGCATCAGCCTTCTGATCGCGGTCGGAGTCGGCCTCGACACGGTCAAGCAGATCGACGCGCAGTTGCAGCAGCGCAACTACGAGGGGATCTTCCGCTGATGCGCGTGGTCTTCATGGGGCCACCCGGCGCCGGAAAGGGCACGCAGGCCGTGATCCTCGCCGATTCGCTCGGCGTACCTCACGTGAGCACGGGCGACCTGTTCCGGGCCAACGTCGGTGGCGGTACGCCGCTCGGACTTGAGGCCAAGAAGTATATGGACGCGGGTGAGTACGTGCCGGACACCGTGACCAACGGCATGGTGCGTGACCGCATCGGGCAGGCGGATTGCGCGTCCGGCTTCCTGCTCGACGGATACCCTCGGACCCTCGACCAGGTGGGCGAGCTCGACGGGATGCTTGCCGAGCGGGGTCATGTGCTTGACCACGTGCTCGAACTCACCGTGGATACCGATGAGGTGGTTACCCGGCTGCTTGAGCGGGCCCGGGTCAGTGGTCGCTCGGATGACACCGAGGAAGTGATCCGTCGTCGGCTTGAGGTCTACGCGGAGCAGACCGCACCCCTTACCGACGTTTACGGCGGCCGCGGCCTGCTCGTCCGGGTCGATGGCATGGGCGAGATCGATGAGGTCAGCGCCCGGATTTCGGCGGCACTGCGCTGATGTTCCGGCGCCGCGAGAAGATCGAAATCAAGTCAGCCGATCAACTCCAGACAATGCGCGCGGCCGGCGCCGTTGTTGCGCGGACCCTTCTCGCCATCATCGCTGAGGTTCGGCCCGGTGTGACCACGGCCGAACTCGACGTCGTCGCAGGGGACTCGATCCGCGCGGAGGGTGCGACGTCGAACTTCCTCGGCTACCACGGGTTTCCCGCGCATATCTGCGTGTCGGTGAACGACGAGGTCGTTCACGGTATCCCCGGGCCGCGACGACTCCTTGAGGGTGACCTCGTCTCGATCGACTGCGGCGCCATCATCGACGGTTGGCACGGCGATGCGGCAGTGACCGTGCCGGTGGGGGCTGCGGCCCCAGACCTGGTGCGGCTCTCGGAGGTCACCCGTGGGGCGCTCACCGCGGGCATCGCGGCCGCCCTGCCCGGCGGCCGCGTCACCGACATCGGGCACGCCGTCGAGTCCTATGTCAGGTCGCAGGGAGATTTCGGCATCGTGGCGGACTACGTCGGGCATGGGATCGGATCGGCGATGCATATGGCGCCGTCGGTGCCCAATCTCGGCCGACCGGGTCAGGGGCCGCTCCTGCGTGAGGGGATGGCCCTCGCCATCGAGCCGATGATCACCCTGGGGTCGGCGGAGACCCGTGTTCTGGGTGACGACTGGACAGTAGTGACCGAGGATGGCAGCCCGGCCGCCCATTGGGAGCACTCCGTGGCGATCACGGCCGATGGGCCCTGGATCCTGACCGAGCCGTAGCCAGCCGGTATCGAGCCGGAGATCCGGGCCGATTTCGCCCGCAAGGGGGGTAGGGCGTAGACTCGACCGCTGGCATTGGCCGTTCCTGCGTCCAGTGCCGTGCTACGTCCGTTCGACCAGTAGTTGATCCACAACCACGATGTTCAGTTCAGTAGTTCACGATGCGATAAGTGGGGTTCATGGCCAAGAAAGATGGCGCCATCGAGTTGGAGGGCACCATCGTCGAGTCGCTGCCGAACGCGATGTTCCGCGTCGAACTCGACAACGGCCACAAGGTCCTCGCTCACATCAGCGGCAAGATGCGGATGCACTACATCCGGATCCTGCCTGATGACCGAGTAGTCGTAGAGCTCTCGCCCTACGACCTCACCCGGGGCCGCATCGTCTACAGGTACAAGTGAGGCGGGAGACATGAAGGTAAAGCCGAGCGTCAAGAAGATGTGCGACAAGTGCAAGGTGATCCGCAGGCACGGACGTGTCATGGTCATCTGCGAGAACGTTCGGCATAAGCAGCGCCAGGGCTAGTCAGGCGCGGCACGACAAAGCGGTACCCGGCCCCCGTACGCCAACGTGCAGGCGTATGGGACGTCACCCCCGGAGGAAGAGGCCGGGGCCTGTCCGGGCGGACAGGACGGTACCGCGAGGAGACCTCTTCACGAGTGAGAAGGAAGTGTGACGCCCATGGCACGCATCGTCGGTGTCGACCTGCCGCGCGATAAGCGCATCGAGGTCGCGCTCACCTACATCTATGGAGTAGGTCGCTCGAGGGCTCGCGAGGCTCTCGCCGCAACCGGCATCTCCGCGGATGTCAGGACGCGCGAGCTCTCTGAGGAGCAGGTCATCGCCCTCCGTGACTGGATCGAAGCCAACTTGCGGGTCGAAGGTGATCTTCGACGTGAGGTGGCCGCCGATATCAGGCGCAAGGTCGAGATCGGGTGCTACCAAGGTCTTCGGCATCGCCGCGGACTTCCGGTCCGCGGCCAGCGGACCCACACCAATGCGCGCACCCGCAAGGGTCCGCGCAAGACGGTTGCCGGCAAGAAGAAGGCCGGCAAGAAGTAGTCCCGGTCTGCCACCGATTCGATCAGGAGATATCTAAGACATGCCCCCAAAGACCCGCCAAGGTGCGGCCGCCAAGAAGGTGCGCCGCAAGGAGAAGAAGAACGTCGCCCACGGGCACGCCCACATCAAGAGCACGTTCAACAACACCATCGTGTCCATCACCGATCCCACCGGTGCCGTGATCGCCTGGTCGAGTGCGGGCCAGGTCGGATTCAAAGGCAGCCGCAAGTCGACCCCATTCGCGGCCCAGCTAGCCGCCGAGGCGGCGGCCCGTCGGGCGATGGAGCACGGCATGCGCAAGGTCGAGGTCTTCGTCAAGGGGCCGGGCTCCGGCCGCGAGACGGCGATCCGCTCCCTGCAGGCGACCGGCCTCGAGGTCGGCTCGATCCAGGACGTCACCCCTGTCCCCCACAACGGCTGCCGTCCGCCCAAGCGGCGTCGGGTCTGAAGCGGCGGAGGAGAAGCGACATGGCTCGTTACACAGGTGCCGACTGCAAGCGCTGCCGTCGGGAGAAGATGAAACTGTTCCTCAAGGGTTCGAAGTGCGACTCGGCGAAGTGTCCGTTCGAGAAGCGGCCCTACCCGCCCGGCCAGCACGGTCGTGGCCGCTCCAAGGACAGCGAGTACCTGCTCCAGTTGCGTGAGAAGCAGAAGGCGGTCCGCATCTACGGAGTTCTGGAGAAGCAGTTCCGCGGCTACTACGAAGAAGCCCATCGCAAGCAGGGCAAGACGGGCGAGAACCTGCTGCGCATTCTCGAAAGCCGATTGGACAACGTGGTCTACCGGGCAGGGTTTGCCAAGTCCCGTGATATGGCGCGCCAACTGGTGCGGCATGGGCACTTCACGGTCAATGGGGTCAAGGTGGACATCCCGTCCTACCGGGTGTCGCCAAACGACATCGTGGAGGTGCGCCCCGGCAGCCGTGAGTCGACCCCGTTCATCGTGGCGCACGCCGAGATCGGCGAGCGCACGGTTCCGGCATGGCTCGAGGTCATCCCATCGAAGATGCGGATCCTCGTTCACTCGCTCCCGAGTCGCCAGGTCATCGATACGCAGGTCCAGGAGCAGTTGATCGTCGAGTTGTACTCCAAGTAACCCCATTCACTCGGCGTCATATAGCGGGCGTCGCGGAAAGGAATTCACGTGCTCATTTCACAAAGGCCGACATTCTCCGAGGAGCCGGTCAGCGCGACCCGGTCTCGCTTCATTCTCGAGCCGCTGGAGCCGGGCTTCGGTTACACGCTCGGGAATTCGCTGCGCCGGACCCTCCTGTCTTCCATCCCGGGTGCCGCGGTCACGAGCATCCGGATCGAGGGTGTTCTGCACGAGTTCACGACGGTCCCCGGGGTCAAGGAGGACGTCACCGAACTGATCCTGAACATCAAGCAGATCGTGGTGTCGAGCGAGCACGACGAGCCGGTCGTGATGTACCTGCGGAAGCAGGGCGGGGGAGTGGTGACCGCGGGCGATATCGCCCCGCCAGCCGGTGTCGAAGTGCACAACCCCGGTCTCGTGCTGGCCACCCTCAACGACTCGGCGAGCCTGGACATCGAGTTCGTCGTGGAGCGTGGCCGCGGCTATGTCAGCGCCACGCTCAATAAGCAGCCCGGACAGGAGATCGGACGGATCCCGGTGGATTCGATCTACTCCCCGGTGTTGAAGGTGACCTACCGCGTCGAGGCTACGCGCGTCGAGCAGCGGACCGACTTCGACCGTCTCGTGATCGATGTCGAGACCAAGCCGTGCATGCTCCCCCGTGATGCGGTGGCCTCCGCCGGTCGCACCCTCGTTGAGCTATTCGGCCTCGCGCGCGAGTTGAACCTCGACGCCGAGGGGATCGACATCGGCCCGTCGCCTACGGATGCCTTCGTCGCGGAGCAGCTGTCGACACCTATCGAGCAACTGGACTTGACGGTCCGCTCCTACAACTGTCTCAAGCGCGAGGGCATTCACACCGTGGGTGAGCTCATCGGGCGCAGTGAGGCGGATCTTCTTGACATCCGCAACTTCGGTGCAAAGTCGATCGACGAGGTGAAGGTCAAGTTGATCGGTCTCGGCCTCGCGCTCAAGGACAGCCCTCCCGGCTTCGACCCTGGTTCTGTTGTCTACCTCGGCGATGAGGATGACGATGACATGGGCTTCGCAGAGGACGAACGGCTCTAACTCGACCACTTCGGCAAGGAGAACGTCATGCCCACCCCCACTAAGGGTCCACGTCTCGGTGGAGGACCTGCCCACGAGCGGCTGATCCTCGCCAACCTGGCCACGGCGCTATTCGAGCACGGGCGGATCACCACCACCGAGGCCAAGGCCAAGCGACTGCGGCCGCTCGCCGAGCGTCTGATCACGTTCGCCAAGCGCGGTGACCTCCACTCGCGCAGGCGCGTTCTCACCGTAGTTCGCGACAAGGGCGTGGTACACACCTTGTTCACGGAGATCGGTCCGCGCTACGCGACCCGACCCGGCGGATACACGCGCATCACGAAGATCGGACCGCGCAAGGGGGACAACGCCCCTATGGCCGTGATCGAACTCGTGGAACCGCTCGCCGAGCAGGTCGTCGCCGAGGCGACCGGTGCTGCCCGCCGGGCGGCCAAGGAGCGCGAGCAGGCACCGGCAGTGCCAGTGGCCACCGAACCTCAGGAGTCGGTGGTGGAAGAGGCGTCGTCGGAGACCCATGTGACCGCCGAGGAGATCGCCGCGGCCATGGCCGTCGACTCCGACGCCGTGGGCGTCGAGGTCGTTGACGACGCAACCGGCGAGGCAGTGAGCCCCGCGGAGGCCGAGGCCGAGGCCGAAGCCGAGGCGAAGGATGACGACAAGGCCTGACGGCCCGGGGCGACGGCTCCGACTCGATCTGGCATACGACGGCACGGAGTTCGCCGGATGGGCGCGTCAGCCGGGTCGGCGCACCGTCCAGAGCGAGGTTGAACTAGCGCTCGCGCAGGTCCTCCGGCTTGCGAGTGTGCCTCGGGTGACCTGTGCTGGGCGAACGGATGCGGGTGTCCATGCGCTGGGACAGGTTGCTCACGTGGACCTACCAGCCGGCGTCGATGCAGACATCACGTCTTTGACGCGGTGGCTGCGCGGGGTCCTTCCCGATGACATAACCCTCTGGCGGGTCGGTGAGGCACCCGCGGGCTTCGATGCGCGCTTCTCCGCCCTCGCCCGTCGCTACTCCTATCGAGTGAGCGATAAGCCGATCGACCCACTTCTGCGACGCCACATCGTGACCTGGCCGAGGCCATTGGATATCGAACGTTTGAATGCAGCCGCGGTTGGTCTGCTCGGTGAGCACGATTTCGCTGCGTACTGTCGGGCGAAGTCGGAGGGAACGACGATCCGCCGACTCCTCATGGCGACGTGGCAGATCGACGGAGACGCACTCCGACTCGACATCAGCGCCGATGCGTTCTGCCACGGCATGGTCAGGTCGCTCGTCGGTGCGATGCTGCCGGTGGGGGACGGCCGACGGGACACCGGATGGCCGGGAGAGGTACTCCGGTCGGGCCAGCGTGATCCCGCCGCCGTTGTGGCCCCGGCACACGGCCTGGTCCTCGAGGAGGTGCGGTACCCCGATGCCGACGGTCTGCTGAGCCGGCAGCAGGTGACGCGGGCGGTCCGTGAGCGCTGATCGGTTGCGGGCCGGGCCGACTGGTCGGCACGGGCCCGGCCCGGCCTCGGCCCCGTGAGGCTTCGGGCGACCCGCTTTGACCGGTTCCGCCGGATCCGGGTAGTCTTGGCCCTTGCCTCCGGGCAGTCGGCACTCCCTAGCAGTAGGTCCGCGGGCAGTGCCGGACACCGACCACCGCAGACGACGTAAGGGCAGCACCGTGCGCACGTACACCCCGAAGCCGGGCGAAGTCACCCGCCAGTGGCATGTCATCGACGCCACGGACGTCGTCCTCGGCCGCCTGGCCTCCCAGATCGCCGTGCTGCTGCGCGGCAAGCACAAGACCTCGTTTGCCCCGCATGTCGACACGGGCGACTTCGTGGTCGTGATCAACGCGGGCAAGGTCGCGCTGAGCGGCTCCAAGCCCCAGCAGAAGATGGACTACCGGCACTCGGGCTTCCCGGGCGGCCTGCGCGCGACCGCGTACTCAGACCTGCTTCAGGCGGATCCGCGGCGCGCCATCGAGAAGGCGGTCAAGGGCATGCTGCCGCACAACAAACTCGGTCGTCAGCAACTGAAGAAGTTGAAGGTCTACGCCGGCCCGGAGCATCCGCATTCGGCCCAGAAGCCGCAGGCGTTCCAGATCACCCAGGTTGCGCAGTAGTCCGCTCCGCGGGGCGCCCAGAAAGGATTTCATGTGAGCGACATCGAACTTGAAGACGACGACGTTGAACTCACCGAGTACACCTCGGAGAGCCCCGTGGTTGCGACGCGCGCGAGTGACCGGCCGGTCATCACCGCGCCCGGGTCGGCCACCGGTCGGCGCAAGGAAGCGGTCGCTCGTGTTCGTCTTGTCCCGGGCACGGGACGCTGGGTCATCAACGGTCGGGATCTGTCTGTCTACTTCCCCAACCGAGTGCACCAGCAGCTGGTCAACGAACCGTTCGTCACCCTTGGCCAAGAGGGTCGGTTCGACGTGATCGCCCGGATCCATGGTGGCGGAGTCTCCGGCCAGGCCGGTGCGCTGCGACTCGGTATCGCCCGCGCCCTCAATGAGATCGACGTCGAGGGCAACCGACCGGCTTTGAAGAAGGCCGGCTTCCTCACGCGCGACGCTCGCGTGACCGAGCGCAAGAAGTACGGCCTGAAGAAGGCGCGCAAGGCACCGCAGTACAGCAAGCGCTAGCCGTGTCGGGGTCCGCCCGACTCTTCGGCACCGACGGTGTTCGGGGACGCGCAAATGGCGAGTTGACGGCCGAGTTGGCCACCGCACTTGCTGCGTCCGCTGTGCGCACTCTTCGCGCCTCCGGTGACCGGCCTCGAGCGGTCGTAGGCCGTGACCCGCGGGCATCGGGTGAGTTCCTTGAGGCCGCCGTGGTTGCCGGCCTCGCGGGAAGCGGGGCCGACGTGCTGCTCGTGGGAGTCGAGCCGACCCCGGCTGTGGCCTTCCTGACGCAGGCACTTGATGCCGACTTCGGGATCATGCTGTCTGCCTCGCACAATCCGATGCCTGACAACGGGATCAAGATCTTCGCGCGCGGAGGGCTCAAGCTCGACGATGCCGTTGAGGATGCGATCGAGGCGGGACTAGTCGAGCGCGCGCTACTGCCTACCGGTCGTGACGTGGGCCGTGTTCATGCGGTCTCGGATGCCGGTGCCGACTACATCGACCACCTGCTCGGAACCCTTAGGCACTCGTTATCGGGCCTGAAGGTCGTGGTCGATTGCGCGAACGGTGCAGCGTCCGCCGCGTCGCCCGAGGCGTTGCGACGTGCGGGCGCTGAAGTTGTCGCGATCCATGCGGACCCCGATGGGTGGAATATCAATGATCGTTGCGGCAGCACGCACCTCGACCAGGTCATGGCCGCGGTGCAGGCTCACGGTGCCGATCTGGGGATCGCACATGATGGTGATGCCGACCGCTGCCTTGCGGTAGATGCGCACGGCAATGCGGTCGACGGCGACCAGATCCTCGCGATCCTGGCGCTCGCTTTGCGAGATCGCAGCCAGTTGACGCGGGATAGCGTCGTGGCGACGGTCATGTCGAACCTCGGCTTTCACAACGCCATGCGTGCCTCCGGTGTTGGCGTGGTCTCTGCCGCGGTCGGGGACCGCTACGTGCTCGAGGCCATGCGCGAGGGGGGCTACGTCCTCGGCGGTGAGCAGAGCGGTCACATCATCATGTTGGACCACGCGACGACTGGCGATGGGCTGCTCACCGCCTTGCAGTTGATGGACCGCATGGTCGAGACGGGTGCCACGTTGGCGGAGCTCGCCGGGGTGATGCAGCGGCTCCCGCAGGTCCTCATCAATGTCACGGGTGTGGACCGAGGTCGGCTGGCGAGTGCCGCCGCGGTGCGCGATGCGGTTGCGGCGGCGGAGGAGGCCCTCGGTGATGAGGGACGGGTGCTGCTGCGCCCGTCCGGCACCGAACCGGTCGTCCGGGTGATGGTCGAGGCCCCGACCGTTCAACAGGCGGAGTACGTCGCCCAGGGAATCGCCGACGTGGTGCGCGTTGCCCTTGCGTGACGGCGTCCCCGACCCCGCATCGGCGTAGGCTGGCGCGTATGTGCGGGATCGTCGGCTACGTCGGCCAGAAGCAGGCGCTCGAGGTGGTCGTCGAAGGGCTCCGACGTCTGGAGTACCGCGGGTATGACTCGGCGGGGGTGGCCGTCGTGGTCGACTCGGTGCTCGATGTCCGCAAGAAGGCGGGCAAGTTGGCCAACCTGGAGACTCTGCTCGGGGCCGACCCCCTGCCGGCCGCCACGATCGGGATCGGCCACACTCGTTGGGCCACGCACGGTGGCCCGACCGACGCCAACGCCCACCCCCACGTGAGCGCGGATGGGCGCGTGGCCGTGATCCACAACGGCATCATCGAGAACTTTGCCGAGCTGCGGCAGGAGCTGACCGACTCGGGTGTCGTGCTGACCTCCGAGACCGACACCGAGGTGGTGGCGCATCTCCTGGCAGCCGCCCTGCCCGGAACCCGGGGGGACCTGTCGGAGGCGATGCGGCGGACCTGTCGCCGGTTGGAGGGAGCCTTCACGTTGGTGGCCCTGGTCGCGGACGACGTTGACGAGGTAGTAGCGGCGCGCCGCAATTCACCGCTCGTGGTCGGGTTGGGTCAGGGGGAGAACTTCGTCGCCTCCGATGTGGCCGCCTTCGTCGCCCACACGCGCGAGGCGCTTGAACTAGGCCAGGACCAAGTCGTGACGATCCGCCATGATTCGGTGAGCGTCACTGACTTCGACGGTGCGCCGGTTGCCGCGACACCCTTCACAGTGACCTGGGATGCGGCTGCCGCCGAGAAGGGTGGCCACGACCTGTTCATGCTCAAGGAGATCTACGAGCAGCCAAAGGCGGTTGCTGACTCCCTTCGTGGGCGGCTCGGCCGCGATGGGCGACTGCATCTCGACGACATGCGCCTGAGCGATGCCGATCTGCGTGAGATCGACAAGATCGTGGTGGTGGCGTGCGGGACGGCGTACCACGCGGGCCTCGTGGCGAAGTACGCCATCGAGCACTGGACCCGTATCCCGGTCGACGTCGAACTTGCCAGCGAGTT
>JBILVH010000286.1:0-2675 GCA_044370555.1 Candidatus Nanopelagicales bacterium | reverse complement strand
CGGCGGCTTCCTCCGGGTCGGCACCCGTACGCAAACCAGTGTGGACCTGACCTGGTCGCCTGCCGCCGACAACGGCTCGGCCATCACCGCGCACCTGGTGCAGTATCGGGTGGTCGGCACGCAGACCTGGTCAACCGTGTCGCGGCAGTCGTCGGATCCTGCGATCACGGTTGCGGCACTGGCGGCTGGGCGGACCTACGAGTTCCGGGTCGCTGCCGTGAACGAGGAGGGCACCTCGGAGTACTCGTCAGAGATTCAGGCCTCGACCGCGCCGGCACAGCCCGTGCTGACCCGCGGTTCCATCACGCAGCGGTCGGTCAGCTTCACGTTCACAGCCGACACCGGGGTCAGCTACACGGCCCTGGCGCGTGTGGGGAGCACCACACTGGCTCAGAGCAACGTCAGGGTCACCGTTGCAGCGGGTCGCGGCACGGTGACGATCTCCGGACGTGAACCCGCCCAGGCGGTGCTGGTCACCGTGACCGCAGCATTCGAGGGCCTGCAGGCCACCAGCGATCAGGCCACGGCCACGACCAGCGCGGCACCGATCACCGTCACCATCACCGGCAGCCTCGTGGGGGGCGTCGCACAGGTGACGGGCCGCACCACCGGCCTTCGTCAAGGGGAGACGGTCACCCTTCGCATCCGCACCTCGCCGACCGAGGGCTTCCGCGTCGGCAAGGAGATCGAGGTCCGCCGCGGCGGAGTGTTCACGTTCGAGCGCCCCATGCGACCGGGTCGCTCGGTGTGGGTCTACTTCACCGCGCGCGGTGTCTCATCGAACGTCGTCCGGGTGCAGTTCAAATAGGGCTTATCGGTCTGGGCTCCCGGGATCTCGCGACCCTAGTCCAGATAGTCGCGCAGTCCCGCCCGCAAGTAAGGGGCATCGTGCTCAGCGAACTGCCAGATGAGATCAGGCTGCGTTCGGTGGTAGTGGTGGGCGAGGACGATCCTCAGCCCAGTCAGTCCCTCCCAATCCACCGACGGGCAGGCCTCGCGCAATCTCGGTGAGCAGCGCGTGGCTGCCTCGCCGATGACTTCGAGTAGTCGCTCCGCGGCGCGCAGCAGTATGACCTCGGGCACCTCCGCGGATCGCCGAGCCTGCACGACACCGGCCAGCTCGTCGCAGGCCTCCATGATGTCGGCGACGCGTAGGTCATCCCCGCGGGTCACAGCGCAACGGCCTCCTCCAACAAGTGGCTATCCCGCTCCTTCAGCGCGCCGATCGGAACCACATCGACGTCCACCTCCAGGAGCCGTCGAAGGGCGAGCTCAAGGTGCACCTGGTCCATGATGGAGGCTCCGTGGTCGAACTCCACCAGAAGATCCACATCACTGAATGGCCCATCCTCAATCCGCGCCACAGAGCCGAAGACGCGGACCGATCGGCCGCGGTGCGCAGAAACCAAGGCTCTGATCTCGTCCGCGTGAGCCAGCACTAGGTCTCTCACCTCGCCCACGTGTGCAGTGTAGCCCTGGAGCACAACCTGACGTGACGTCATCCGGACAGTCTTGGGCGATGGCGCAGGCCGAGTAGGCCCAGGCCGAGTAGGCCCGGTGAACTAGTCCAGATAGTCGCGCAGCACTTGCGAGCGACTCGGGTGCCGCAGCTTCGACATGGTCTTCGACTCGATCTGGCGAATGCGCTCGCGCGTCACGCCGTACACCTTGCCGATCTCGTCCAGTGTCTTCGGCTGACCGTCGGTGAGCCCGAAGCGCATCCGCACGACGCCTGCTTCGCGGTCTGACAGGGTGTCGAGCACAGACTCCAACTGCTCCTGCAGCAGCGTGAACGACACCGCATCGGAGGGCACGATCGCCTCGGAGTCCTCGATGAGGTCTCCGAACTCGGAGTCACCGTCCTCACCGAGCGGGGTGTGCAGAGAGATCGGCTCACGGCCGTACTTCTGCACCTCGACGACCTTCTCGGGGGTCATGTCGAGCTCCTTGGCCAGCTCCTCCGGAGTCGGCTCCCGGCCGAGGTCCTGCAGCATCTGGCGCTGCACGCGCGCGAGCTTGTTGATGACCTCGACCATGTGCACCGGAATACGGATCGTGCGGGCCTGATCGGCCATCGCACGCGTGATCGCCTGCCGGATCCACCAGGTGGCGTACGTCGAGAACTTGTATCCCTTGGTGTAGTCGAACTTCTCCACCGCTCGGATCAGACCGAGGTTGCCCTCCTGGATCAGGTCGAGGAAGAGCATGCCGCGGCCGGTGTAGCGCTTCGCGAGCGAGACCACGAGTCGAAGATTCGCCTCCAGCAGGTGGTTCTTCGCGCGCCGACCGTCCTCCGCGATCCACTCAAGATCGAGGCGCAGCCGCTCGTTGAACTTCGTGCCGGAGTTCAACTTCTCTTCCGCGAACAGGCCGGCCTCGATGCGCTTGGCGAGCTCGACCTCCTGCTCGGCGTTGAGCAGCGGCACCTTGCCGATCTGCTTCAGGTAGTCCTTGACCGGGTCGGCGGTCGCGCCGGCCTGCGTCACCTGCTGCACGGGCTCATCGGTGTCGTCGACGTCGGAGAGGACGAACGCCTCGCCATCACCGGACTCCTGCTCCAGCGAGGCGAGGTCCTCGGCGAGTTCCTGCTCGAGCTCCTCCTCCAGGACCTCGGCGCTAGCGAGCGCGGTGGGCGAGGAGTCCGGGTCGACCTCGAGATCTACAGCCTCGAGGTC
>JBILVH010000285.1:0-2676 GCA_044370555.1 Candidatus Nanopelagicales bacterium | reverse complement strand
ATGGCGGGACCCCGCCCGGAACGGTGGCCGAGAGGAGCAGCCCCTGCGCGTGGAGTTGAGTGGAGAGTTCCCGGATGAAGTCAACCCACTTCGGCTTCGTCGTCGGCCAGGTGCTCGATCCGTCGCGGAAGGCGAAGTTCTCCCAGTCGAGATCCACCCCGTCGACGCCCGCCTTCAGCGCCCAGTCTGTGATCTGCGCGGCGTACGCGCGGCGGTCGGCCTCTTCGGTCAGGTACGGGGCCAACTGCCCGGCGTACGTCGGACCGAGGTCGGTGATGCTCGCCAGGACCTTGATACCCGCCTCTTGCAGGCGCTGGCGCTGTGCGTCCAAGGTGGGGTTCGTCCAGGGGGTCGCAGAGTTGACACAGCCACCGTCGAACCGCGAGTAGGTGCACAGCGGCTTGTCCCGGCCGGCGAAGAACCACCAGAAGATGTTGACCTCGGGGACCGCACCTGCTGAGTCCGCGATGATGCGATCAATGGCACTGTCAGCGGCCCACCAACCGAACCAGCCGCCCACGACCGGACGCGGTGCCTGCTCGACCGGTGCGGCCAGGGCGGGCGCCGCGGTGGCGGCGACAAGCACCGCCACGAGGGCCGCCGCACACCGAGTCACGCGTCGCATACTCCTAGGGTCGCACGTGACAGTCCGTGTTCGAAGTTGGCGGCCCGATAGCGCTAGGTAATCATGAGCGCTAGACAATCAGGGCTAGGTGATCAGCCCTAGGTGATCGCGCGCACGATCTCTTCAGCGGCCCGGGTCACCCTTGCCGTGATGGCGTCCTGGTCGAATGTGCCCGCAACGATCACGGCAGCGGTGAACTCCGCGATACCGCGCAGGGGCGCGACCGCCACTGCCGCTCCCCCGGGATCTGTGAAGACGACGCAGGGGGCCTCATCGGCACAGATGTCGCGCGCCGCCGCCAGCGCCTCGGCACTGAGGGGAGCCCGCTGCTCGAGGCGGGTGTCGACGACAGCGAGCAGCGCTGCGTCGTCACCATCGAAAGCCACGAAGTGGGCGCCGATGCCCTCGCCGATCCGGCCGAGGATCGGCAGGACGATGCCGCGGGTCTCGCGGTGAGCTTGGCGGCCGAGGGAGGTCAGGACCACGCCAGGTTGGTACTTCGCCCCAGGTCCGCGGTGGACGAGTCGGTGCTCGAGCAGGGTCGCAATCAGTCGGTGGACGACCGTGCGGCTGATCCCCATCTGCTGGGCCAACTGGGTGACGGTCAGGCCGCCCGGAGTGGCAACGATGAGGCGCAGCGCCCACAGCCCCCTGTCCAGGGTCTGCGAGGTTTCCCCTGCCATGGGCAGAGCGTACGGCTACCCCGCGGAGAGCTTGCGGGCGGCTGACTTCACCTGGAAGGCGCTGATGATCTCGAACAGACCGAGGACGACCAGCCAGATGCCGACGACCCAGACGAACGTGGCCACCGCGAGCGGGAACCCGACGAGGACGATGCCGGCGATCACGTACACGATGCCGGAGAAGATCGCCCACCCGCGGCCTTCCTTGATCTCCGCACCGTTGAACAGTGCGTTGACACCCGCGAAAAGGAACCAGATGCCGAGGAAGAGTCCGAGGAGTTCGACCTTCTCTTCCGGGCTCAGCCGGAACATGACGGCCCCGAGGATGATGCCGATGGCACCGCCGATGATCAACAGGGCACGGATGCCACCGCTCAGTCCGGGCGAGAATGCACGCACCAACTGGAAGATGCCGCTGATGAAGAGGTAGATAGCGAGCAGGATCGCGAGCACCCACGTCGAGCCCGCGGGGCGCACCATGATGAGGACGCCAACGACAACGGAGACGATTCCGACGAACAGCAGGACCCACCAGTTGCGGCCGATCGCCGTGATCAGACCTCGCTCCTGCTCCGAGGTCATTCCGGATGCCTGATTGGTCGTGGACATGTCTACCTCCTGCACTCGAGTGCGCCTGAGTTCGCACTCACGGTCACGAGCGCCAAGCACTCGCGCTGATCGTGCCCAACCATAGGGCAGCGGTAACCCTGCGTACCGCAATCGGCGCGGCGACACGCAGTGACTCTCTGCCCGCAGACGCGGCAGGATCATGCACGACGGTGCAGAACGGCGAGGCGCGGAGCCGCCAGAACCCCGGCGAGTGCAAGCGCCGCGGTCATCAGCCACATGGTCGTGAACGTCCACGTAGTGACTTCGCCCGACACGACGGCAGCCGCATGGATAGCACCTGCGGCACCCGCCGCAACGACGGAGGCCAGCGCGTCCGAGAACTGCAGGGCCGAGGAGTTGAAGCCCTGTTCCTCGGGTAGGGACTCGCGGAGCATGATCACCGACAGGGTCGGATAGACCATGCCCATTCCGACGGATTCGATGCCCACGGCTACGGCGACCCACCAGACCGGCACGGCGTCGATCAGCACGAGCGGTAGCAGCAGCAACCCGAGCGTGACGAGACAGCAGCCGATGACCGCGACGCGGGCGCGATCGACGTGCATCGGGATGCGACTTTGGAGGAACGATCCGAGGAACCACCCGACGGCCGCCACGGAGAGCGCCGCACCGGCGAGCGAGATGGACAGGCCGCGCTGTTCGACCAGGGCGAGCGGGATGAAGACCTCGGCGCCGAAGTACGCACCAGCAAGGATGCCCCGGAGCGCGATGGTGGTCGGCAGCCCACGGGCAAGCCGG
>JBILVH010000284.1:0-2679 GCA_044370555.1 Candidatus Nanopelagicales bacterium | reverse complement strand
TGCCGATGCGGGCGGTGCCGATGCGGGCGGTGCCGATGCGGGCGGTGCCGATGCGGGCGGTGCCGATGCGGGCGGTGCTGGCACAGGTAGCGCCGGAACAGCGATCGACCCGGTGTGCGGGATGACGGTGGCCGCCGTCGACAGCACCCTGCACGTCGACATGGACGGCGTCCGCACCTGGTTCTGCTGTCCGGGGTGCCGTGACTCGTTCGTCGCCGCTAGCCTTCCGACCTAGGACGCACGCGTTCGCCATCTCGACGGGAGCACCATGGGAATTCGCGCCGGAGTCATCGGCATCGCCGCCTCCGTGGCCTTGGCCAGCACACTGGTCAGCGGTCCCGCTCAGGCGCGCGAATACACCGGATACGCGCAGAAGTACCTCACCATCGCGTGTACGGCGAACGCGCTGCGCAATCTCTTCGTGGAGGCCTACAACTCCGAGGAGTACACGATCAAGGAACTTCGGCGTCTCGCCCGGCTCGTCGCGGCCGGGTCATGGAAGGCCGCCAAGAAACTCGACCGGATCGATTGGCCGGCCGATGTCGCCGATCCGATCCAAGGCGTGCTCCGGGTCGAGTTGAGCCACAACCAGAACTTCAACCACCTGGCCACATCGCCGACTCGCGGCGTCATGGCTACGCGCTTCGACGACACCCGCTGGCCGACCAACACCGACGCCCAACTTGTCCGACTGCGCCTTGGCCTGCCCCCCGCCGGCGCTAAGAACAACGGCTGCCCCACCCGCTAGGTCATGGCCCTCGCCGAACTGCTCCCGTCCCCGGCCGCGCTCAGCGAGCGCCTCGCCGCCGTCGGCTACATCGCGGACGAAGGGCTCGCGACCGCGCTCTACTGCGCGGCGCGGTTGCCGCAGCCACTTCTGCTCGAGGGGGAGGCCGGCGTCGGCAAGACGCAGGCGGCGAAGGCGCTTGCGGAGGTGCTCGACACCCCGATGATCCGCCTGCAGTGCTTCGAGGGGATCGACTCGGCGGAGGCGCTCTACGAGTGGAACTACCCGCGGCAACTGCTGAGCATCCGGGTCGCGGAGGCCCAGGGTGCAGCGATCGCGGAATCCTCCCTGTTCAGCCGGGACTTCCTCGTAGCTCGCCCACTGCTCGCAGCCTTGGAGCATCCGGGCCCCAATCCGGCAGTGCTGCTGATCGACGAGGTCGATCGCGCCGACGAGGAGTTCGAGGCATTCCTCTTCGAGCTCCTCGCGGAGTCGACCGTCACGATCCCCGAACTCGGCACGCTGCGGGCGACGCACCCGCCGATCGTGATCCTGACTTCGAACCGCACCCGCGACCTCCACGATGCGTTGAAGCGGCGATGCCTCTACCACTGGATCGACTACCCCGATCTCGCACACGCGACCGCGATCGTCCGGCTTCGCGTACCGCACGCCGACGCCGCCCTCGCCGGCCAGATCGCCGAGGCTGTCGCGAGACTGCGCGAACTCGACATCCAGAAGCCGCCCGGCGTAGCGGAGGCGATCGACTGGGTCCATGCCGCGCAACTCCTCGGCCTACGGCACCTTGACGCCGAAGGTGTCGAGCGCACTCTGGGTTCGGTGCTGAAGTACCGCGAGGACCACGACGTTGCCCGGGCCGCAGGACTGGCGGGCATAGCAGGTGCCTGAGGAGTCGACCCTGCTGGCCGATGTGGCCGCCGCTTTCGGCCACGCCCTGCATGCGGCGGGCGTACCCGTCTCCCCCGAGCGCAGCGCCCGCTTCACCGAGTGCATCGTCCTCGCCGCACCCACCACGGTGAGTGAGGTCTACTGGCTCGGCCGCGTGACCCTCGTGAGTGCGCGGATGCAGATCCCGACGTACGACGCGGTCTTCGACCGGGTGTTCCGGGGCGTACTCAGCCTCGCTGATTTCCGCGGGTCGGCCAGCCCCCCGGCTGCGCAACCCCCGCAACCCTCCCCCGGGTCCGACCGCAGCCTCGCCGACCCGGCCAACCCCGCGGGCGGCACCCCGAGCCCGACGACCTCTGCGACTCCGGGTGAGCGTCGCGACGATAGCGGCGAGGATGAGGACGAGCCCGCCCTCCTCGCCGCTGCGAGCACCGAGGAGCGACTGGTCACTCGCAACTTCGCTACCTGCACCCCGGAGGAGTTGGCGCTGATCCGACGGCTCGTCGAGCAACTGCCGCTCGTCCCGCCGCAGCGGCTCGGGCGACGCTCGCACCGACATCCGTCCGGTCGCGATCTCGATGTGCGAGCGACCCTGCGCCGCTCGCACCGCACGGGCGGCGACCCCGTGCACCGCGTACAGCGCAAGCGTCTCAAGCGGCCTAGGCGCGTGGTGCTCATCGCCGACGTCTCCGGAAGCATGGAGCCCTACGCGCGCGTGTACCTGCATCTGATGCGCGGTGCCGTGCGCGCACTCGGCGCGGAGTGCTTCGTGTTCGCGACCCGGCTGACCCGGCTGACCCGGCTGCTCGGCGGCGACAACCCGGATGCGGCGTACGCGCGTGTTGCTGAGGCAGCGCAGGACTGGTCGGGCGGCACGCGGATCGGTGCGGCGCTGTCGACCTTCCTCGCCGAGCACGGGCGGCGAGGCATCGCGCGCGGGGCGGTCGTCGTCATCGTGTCGGATGGCTGGGAGACCGGTGACCCGGAGCAGCTCGCCGAGGCGATGGCGCGGCTCGACCGCCTGGCACACCACATCGTCTGGG
>JBILVH010000283.1:0-2695 GCA_044370555.1 Candidatus Nanopelagicales bacterium | reverse complement strand
CAGCCGGCGCCGGCGCAGACCGTGGCTGCATCCGAGGCCGATGATGCGGATCCGCTGACTGCCGACGACGGAGTGACCCCGGCCGCCGAACCACCCGGATCCGGTCGCGCCAAGTCTCGTATCCCGGGCTGGCTGGAGTTCCCCCTTCTCATCGGCATCGCGCTTCTCGTCGCCTTCTTGCTCAAGACCTTCATCGTCCAGGCGTTCTACATCCCCTCGGGTTCGATGGAGAACACCCTGCAGATCGGCGATCGGGTGCTGGTGAACAAACTCGTGTACCACTTCCGACCGATTGAGCGGGGCGACGTCATCGTCTTCGACGGCGCCGGCATTTTCGGGTCGGAGTTCGAACCCGCGGAGCCGGTCGGACCCCTCGGTGCGGTCGGCTCCTTCATCGGTTCGTTCTTCGGTCTAGGTGCCCCCGGGCAGTCGGACTACATCAAGCGCGTCATCGGTGTCGGCGGCGACCGGGTCGTGTGCTGCGACGACCGCAACCGGATCACGGTCAACGGTGTGCCGTTGCAGGAACGCACCTATCTCTACAAGTCCAACCCGCCGAGTCGGCAGAAATTCGACGTCATCGTCCCCGAGGGGAAGCTATGGGTGATGGGCGATCACCGCTCCGCGTCCGCGGACTCACGTGCGCACATGGGAGATCCGGGTGGTGGCTTCGTCCCCGTCACCCGGGTCGTCGGTCGCGCCTTCGCGGTCGTGTGGCCGCTGTCGCACGCGCAGTTCCTTGAGATCCCGGCGACCTTCGAACAGCAAGGCCTGGTGAACACCCCGTGACCGACCCGGGCACGGAGCAGTCGGACGGCGGCGAGATTCGCGAGTCGGCGGCGAAGGTCCGCGGTCGGGCGTGGGCGGAGTCGGCGCTCATCCTGGCCGTAGCGCTGGCTGCGGCCGTCCTGATCCGGGTCTTCCTCGTGCAGGCGTTCTACGTCCCGTCAAGTTCGATGGAGAACACCTTGCAGCGCGGTGACCGCATCATCGCGTCGAAGATCACGACCAACCTCGGCGGCGTGAGTCGAGGTGAGGTCATCGTCTTCCGTGACCCCGGCGGTTGGCTGCCCGAACCGCCGCCTCCGCCAGGAGGGTTGACGGGCGTGATCCGCAACGTGCTCACGTTCATCGGCTTGCTGCCGGCGGATACCGGCCGCGACCTGGTCAAGCGCATCATCGGGATCGGCGGTGACCGCATCGTGTGCTGCGACGACGCGGGGCACATCGTCCTGAACGGCACACCACTCATCGAGCCCTACATCAAGCCGGGCAACGGCACCGCACAAGTTCTCTTCGACGTCACCGTCCCGCAGGGCACGGTTTTCGTGATGGGTGATAACCGGGCCAACTCGCAGGACTCGCGTTACCACCTCAATCAGGACAGCGGCGGGGTCCCGGTCGCGAACGTCGTCGGCCGGGTCGTTCTCATCGCCTGGCCGATCGGCCGCTTCGGGACGGTGCCGATACCCGACACCTTCGCCGCCGTTCCCCCGCCGCCACAGCGCACCGGGCAGTGAGCACCCGACCGGCGCCGACGCTGCGCGTCGAGCGCGCCCTCCTTCGCTCCGGCGTACGTCTGCTCGCCGGGGTGGACGAGGTCGGCCGCGGGGCCCTCGCCGGTCCGGTCAGCGTCGGCGTCGTCGTCATCACCGCGTCATCCACCGCGGCGCCATCCGGTGTGCGCGACAGCAAACTCCTCACGCCGGTCGCACGCGAGGCGCTGGTGCCGCAGATCCAGTCATGGGCGCACGCGTCATCGGTCGGGCATGCCGACGCGGGCGAGATCGATGAGCGGGGGATCATCGCGGCCCTGCGCCTTGCCGCCGAGCGCGCACTCGACGGCCTGCCAGAGCAGCCCGATGCGGTGCTGCTCGATGGGAGTCACGATTGGCTGACGCGACCGGCCGTTCAACCCGATCTCTTCACCGCACCTGAGCCGGACCGCACGTCCACCCCGGTCGTCCACCTGCGCGTGAAGGCCGACCTGACCTGTTCGGCGGTGGCTGCGGCGAGCATTCTCGCCAAGGTCGAGCGCGACGCGATCATGCGGGAGCTGGGACTGCGGGTCCCCGACTACGGCTGGGTTCACAACGTGGGGTACGCCGCCCCGGACCACCTGAGCGCGTTGGAGCGGCTCGGTCCGAGTGCGTGGCACCGCCGGAGTTGGCGCCTCCCCGGCGTCGTCCACAGCGACTGACCGCGGCCTTCGCATCCACAGCCGGTGCGCGGCGGTGGTTGCCTCGCGCTGGCTCGCGATGGACTCCTCACCCCGACGCACCCGAGGAGTCCGGCATGGATACCCCGCTCGACAGCCCGCACGACAGCCCGCACGACAGCACCGCGGCCAGGCCGGTCGCACGCACGGCCTCCACCCGTCTCGCACTCGGCCGGTTCGGCGAGGATCTAGCCGCCGATCACTTGCGCGCCTGCGGCATGGTGATCCTCGATCGAAACTGGCGCAGCCGTAGTGGCGAAGTCGACATCGTGGCGCGCGACGGCGACGTGCTCGTCGTATGCGAGGTCAAGACGCGCACGACCGCGGCGTTCGGGCACCCGCTCGTGGCTGTCACCCCGATCAAGCTCAGACGTATGCGTCGGCTCGCGGCCGAGTGGCTCGCGGCCCGAGGTCTCCGGGTGCGCTGCGTGCGGTTCGACATCGTCGGCATCCTCACTCCGCGCAGCGGTAGCCCGG
>JBILVH010000040.1:0-10251 GCA_044370555.1 Candidatus Nanopelagicales bacterium | reverse complement strand
GGTCGACCTCGGCAAGGAAGCGATCGTCCGCGCCATGCGCAAGCAAGGCCTGCCGCTCCAGCGGCTGATGACCAACCAGGCGATGTCGGCGATCGCCGCTGATTTGCACCAACCCGATCTGACCAGTCTCTACGCGGCGGTCGGTGATGGCAGGGTCAGCGCCGCGACGATCGTGGCCCGGCTCGTGGACGCCGCAGGCGGCGTCGACGGCGCAGCGGATGATGCGGCGGAGACGGTGACGCCGTCCGCGTTCCAGGGCCGGGCCCGCAGCACGTCTGGCGATCCGGGTGTCGTGGTCAAGGGGGTGAATGACGTCTGGGTCAAGTTGTCCAAGTGCTGTACGCCGGTGCCGGGCGATGCGATTCTCGGGTTCGTGACTCGCGGTGCCGGTGTCAGCGTGCACCGCACCGACTGCGTCAACGCCCCCGACCTGCTCGCGCAATCCGGCCGCCTCGTCGAGGTGTCCTGGGCGCCGACGTCAACGAGCCTGTTCTTGGTCAATATCCAGGTCGAAGCGCTTGACCGTGCCCGGCTGCTATCGGATGTGACGCGCGCGCTGTCGGATCAGCATGTCAACATCCTTAGCGCGTCCGTATCAACCAGTCGTGACCGGATCGCCTTCTCGCGCTTCACGTTCGAGATGGCAGACCCCAAGCACCTCGGTGCGGTGCTCAGGGCAGTGCGTTCGGTCGATGGCGTGTACGACGCTTACCGCGTCTAGCCGCCGAATTCAGCGAGTGCCCGCTCGGCCGCCTCAAGGAGCGGGCCCACCGACTCGAGCGCACCGCGGGCCTGTTCTGCGGCGCGTGCATCGCCACTACTTGTCGCGCGGGCAAGTGCGGCCTCGTGCTTCTCGGCCGCGGCGCGGAAGCGCTCGACGGTGGCGGCGGCCCGCGCCCGCGCCTCGGGGTTGTCCCGCTGCCACCGCTGCGAGTCCATCGCGCGGACAGCCTCCTCGACAGCCTTGAGTCGTTTCTCAAGACGGTCGCGGTCGCTCCGGGGGAGCTCGCCCGCCGCATCCCAGCGGGTCTGGATGGACCGGAGGGTCTCCTTTGCCGCCTTGAGGTCCGAGATCGGGAGCAATGCCTCAGCCTCGAGGGCCAGCGACTCCTTCACCGCGACATTCCCGGCGAGTCTCGCGTCGGCTGCGGCGTCGGCTTCGGCCCGGGCGGCGAAGAAGGCGTCCTGGGCGGCCTTGAAGCGCTCCCACAGCCGGTCGTCTTCCACTTTGCTCGCCCGACCGGCTGCTTTCCACCGGTCGACCAGGGAGCGGAACTCGCGGGTCGTTGCCGCCCAGTCGGTCGACTTCGCCAGGGTCACGGCGCTTGCGATGAGCGCCTCCTTGCGGGCAACGACGTCTTTGCGCGTGGCGTCAAGAGTTGCGAAGTGCAAACGTCGACGGCGTTCGAACGTCGTCCGCGCGGTGCTCAATCGTCGCCAGAGCACCTGCTCACTGCCCTTATCGGCGCGCCCCGCGGCCTTCCAGGAGTCGAGGATCTCGCGGAGCCGGTCGCCGGAGCGCTTCCAGTCGGTCGACTCGGCGAGTGACTCCGCCTCGACCACGAGCGCGGTGCGCTCGGCAAGGGCTGCGGCACGCCGGGCGCGTCGTTCGGCCGCATCGGCCTCCCGTCGCTCGGCGACCGCAGCCTCTAGGCGGCCGCAGGCCTCCGCAAGGGCCGCGACGTCACCGATGAAGTCCGGTGCCGCAAGGTTGCCGCGCACCTTTGCGGCGACTGCCACGGCGGATTCCGCGGTGGCCTTGCCGTCGCGTACCCGGGTGGTGGACATGGTCACCTCGACGAGGAGGTCGTCGTAGCGTCGGGCGAAGAAGGCAAGCCCTTCGGCGGGGGTGCCCGCGACCCACTGTCCGACCGGGACCTCGCCGTCGGGGCTCACGATGAACACGGTGCCGTCCTCGGCGATCCGCCCGTGCCGCACCGCATCCGAGCCCGTGTGCAGTGGCCGACCAGCCGGCACCAGCATGGCCGGAGTCACCCGTGGCGGTCCCTGCGTGCTCATGGCGGACAATCCTGTCAGCCCGCGGGCGTTGAGGTAGCAGTGGCCTGTTCGATCACGATCTGTTGCGCGGGCGGGCCGTCCGAGCCGCCGCCCTGCACTCCGGCCTCGGCGATGCGGCGAACGACGTCGAGCCCCTCGGTGACCGTGCCCCAGACGGTGTACGAGGGGCTCGGCAGCGTGGAGTCGTCGTAGACGATGAAGAACTGGCTCCCGGCCGTGCCGGGACCCGCGTTGGCCATCGCCACGGTCCCGGCCGGGTAGTTATCGGGAACGTCGGCGGGGACATTCTCATCGGGGACGGTGTAACCCGGGCCGCCAGCGCCGGTGGCCTCCGGGTCGCCGCACTGCAGTACGAAGATGCCGGCGGTGGTGAGCCGGTGGCAGGCGGTGAGGTCGAAGTACTTCTGCTCGGTGAGGAAGAGCATCGAATTGACGGTCTCCGGCGCCTTGTCCGGCAGCGTTGAGATCACGATCCGACCGCAGTTCGTGTCGAGAACCATGTCGTAACTGCGGCCCGGGACGATTCCGGCGTCGCCGGGCTTGCTGAACGTGATGTCACTGGTTCGGATCGCGGGCGGCGGCGAGCACTCGGGGTCCGGTTGCACCGTCGACGTCGGACTCGCGGTCGGGCTCGACGTGGGGGACGGATCCGCGGTGGGGCTGGCCGTAGGAGAGGGGGTCGGCCGACCGCCTCCGCCCGCATCGTTGCTGCCCCGGGTGAGCGCGAACCAGGTCACCACCCCGCCGGCGACCACGACCACGGCGACGATCGCGATGACGATGTTGACGAGCCGCTGTCTACGCTCACGGCGCGCGCGCTTCTCCGCCTGGCGCTCGGCCTTCGCACGTGCCAGTGCGCGTTGCCGTCGGTTCGACGTCACGTGAGGTCCTCCCTTGTCCCGGGCGAGTCTACGGACTTCGCGCCACTAGGCTGAACCGGTGCTGATCAAGGGCTTCCCGGCCGGTCCGTGGGCGACCAATTGCTGGATCCTGGCCCGCGGCGCCGGCGAGGAATGCCTGGTGGTCGACCCGGGACAGGGGTCGGGGGCGGCGATCCGCGACGTGGTGGAGCAGCACCGGCTCCGGCCCGCGGCCGTCCTGCTCACCCACGGCCACATCGACCACGTGTGGTCCGTCACCCCCGTGGGTCGCGCCTACGACGCACCGGCCTACATCCACACCGACGACGCCCATAGGCTGCGCGATCCGATCGGAACCTCGTTCTCGATGGGTCGCGAGGCACTGCTCGCCATGACGGAGGGCGAACTCGAACTCACCGAGCCTGACGATGTGCGACCGCTCGTGGACGGCGGTGTCGTGGACATCGCGGGTATCGCTTTGACGGTGCGGCACGCGCCCGGTCACACGGAAGGCTCCGCTGTGTTCACCTTCGACGACGACGGGGCACCGACCCTGATCAGCGGTGACGTGCTCTTCGCCGGATCCATCGGTCGCACCGACCTGCCCGGTGGCGATCACGAAGCCATGCTGCGCACCCTTCGCACCGTGATCCTCCCGCTGCCCGATCAGATGCGGGTGCTGCCCGGTCACGGACCCGACACCGACATCGGCACCGAGCGGGCCGCCAATCCGTTCCTGAAGGGCTTGTAGGCGTGGCTGTCTCAGGCTTCCCCGAATGGCAACCCGCCGGCCGCCGGGTCGAGGTGGCCGTGCTGGACGGGATCCGCCGTACCTTCGAGTTGCACGGGTTCCTGTCACTGGAGACCCGTTCGATCGAGCCCGTCGACGTCCTCCTGCGCAAGGGCGAGATCGACAAGGAGGTCTACGCCGTGCGAAGGCTGCACGGGGAGGACCGCGACGACCGCTACGCGTTGCACTACGACCTGACTGTGCCGTTGGCTCGCTACGTCACGGACAACGCGGGTCAGCTGGAATTCCCGTTCCGGCGGTACCAGATCCAGCGGGTATGGCGTGGTGAGCGGCCACAGGAGGGCAGGTTCCGCGAGTTCACACAAGCGGACATCGACATCGTCGATGCCAACTCGCTGGCCTTCCACCACGAGGTGGAGATCGCCATCGTGATGTCGGAGGCGCTTGCCGCGCTTCCGATACCCACCGTGACATTCCGGGTGAGCAATCGGAAACTCGCCGAGGGCTTCTACCGCAGCCTCGGCGCTGCGGACCCGGCTGTGGTGCTGCGGATCGTCGACAAGATCGACAAGGTCGGTCCCGACTCGGTCGGGGCCTCGCTGGTCGCGGAGGCGGGCCTGACCCCCGCGGCGGCGGCGAAGGCCTTGGCACTGGCCGCGATCTCCACGTCCGACGAGTCCTTCGTCGAGCAGGTCGCGC
This sequence comes from Candidatus Nanopelagicales bacterium, assembly GCA_044370555.1. Classification (GTDB taxonomy): domain Bacteria; phylum Actinomycetota; class Actinomycetes; order S36-B12; family S36-B12; genus CAINMH01. Next base: position 5,922 of record JBILVH010000040.1, on the reverse strand, counting down.
GGCTCGGAGTCACGGACCCGCTGCTGGACGAGGGTGTCGCGGAGCTGACGGCATTCATGGCGGGTGTGCTACCCGATATGGCCGGGCGGGTGCGGGTCGATCTGTCCATCGCGCGCGGTTTCGACTACTACACGGGCACGGTCTACGAGACCGAGCTCCTCGGTCACGGGGACATCGGCTCGATCTGCTCCGGAGGCCGCTATGACTCACTGGTGCGGTCCGGTCGGATCACCTACCCCGGTGTCGGGCTGTCACTCGGCGTCACGCGGTTGGTGTCGGTGCTCCTCGGTCGCTCCATCGTCACTGCCAGCCGAGCGGTACCCACGGCGGTCCTCGTCAGCGTCGCCGACGAGGCCAGCCGGCCTGAGAGCAACGAGATCGCCCGCACCCTCCGCGGGCGCGGGATCCCGACGGAGGTGTCACCCACCGCCGAGAAGTTCGGCCGGCAGATCCGGTACGCGGAACGACGGGCGATCCCGTTCGTGTGGTTCGGTGACACGGTGAAGGACATCCGATCGGGCGAGCAGACACCAGCGGATCCGACCTCGTGGATGCCGCCGATCGACGACCTGTGGCCGCGGGTCGTTCACGAGCCCGATGACCGACCAGCCCGCGACCAGCCAGCCCGCGACCAGCCAGCCAGCCCGCGACCAGCCAGCCAGCCCGCGACCAGCCAGAAGGGAAACTCGACATGATGCGCACGCGCGGTGCGGGGAATCTGACGTCGGCCGACGTGGGTCAGGAGGTCATCCTGGCGGGCTGGGTCGCCGCACGGCGCGATCATGGCGGCGTCGCATTCCTCGACCTGAGGGACAGCACCGGGATCTGCCAGGTGGTCGTCCACGATGCCGACGTTGCGCACGCCCTGCGTGACGAGTACTGCATCCAGGTCCGCGGACTCGTGCGCGCGCGCCCGGTGGGCAACGAGAATCCTGATCTGCCGACCGGGAGCATCGAGCTCGAATCGACTGAGACCGTGGTGCTGAGTGCGGCTGCACCTCTGCCGTTCCCGATCGATGATCGCGTGAGCGTCGGTGACGAGATGCGCTTGCGCTACCGCTACCTTGATCTACGTCGCGGTCCCGTGGGTGACGCCCTTCGGATGCGGTCCCGAGTCAACGCCCTCGCCCGCGAGGTACTGCTCGCTCGTGACTTCGTGGAGATCGAGACCCCGACGCTGACGCGATCGACCCCCGAGGGTGCGCGCGATTTCCTGGTACCCGTGCGCCTGCAGCCGGGCAACTGGTACGCCCTCCCGCAGTCCCCGCAATTGTTCAAGCAGTTGTTGATGGTTGGCGGCATGGAGCGCTACTTCCAGATCGCGCGCTGTTATCGGGACGAGGACTTCCGTGCCGACCGGCAGCCGGAATTCACCCAACTCGACATCGAGATGTCCTTCGTGGATCAGGCGGACGTCCTCGAGGTGGGGGAGGCGGTCGTACGACGGATCTGGCAGGGGATCCTAGGTGTCGAGATCGGCGAGATCCCGCACATGACCTACGCGGAGGCGATGCGAAGGTTCGGCACGGACAAGCCAGATCTCCGGTTCGGGCTGGAGCTCGTTGACCTGACCGACTACTTCACGGCTACCCCCTTCCGGGTGTTCCAGGCCGAGCATGTCGGAGCGGTCGTGATGCCGGGCGGTGCCGATCAACCGAGGCGGGCCTTTGACGCATGGCAGGAGTGGGCGCGCCAGCGCGGCGCCAAAGGTCTGGCGTACGTCACCATGGACGCCGACGGCCAACTCGGCGGACCCGTCGCGAAGAACATCTCCGACGAGGAACGCGCCGGGCTCGCGGCAGCCACTGGCGCATCGGCCGGCGACTGCATCTTCTTCGCGGCCGGTCCCCGACCGACGGCCTTGGCCCTTCTCGGTGCGACGCGACTGGAGATCGGTCGTCGACTAGGTCTCATCGACGAGTCGACATGGTCGTTCCTGTGGGTGGTCGATGCGCCCATGTTCGAGCCGGATGACGAGGGGGGTTGGACCGCGGTGCACCATCCCTTCACCTCGCCCAACGGGGAGTGGATCGACTCATTCGACCGGGCTCCGGGTGAGGCACTCGCCTGGGCGTACGACATCGTCTGCAACGGGAACGAGATCGGCGGGGGTTCGATCCGAATCCACCGGGCCGATGTCCAGCGCAAGGTGTTCGACATCCTCGGAATCGGTGCGAGCGAGGCGCAGGAGAAGTTCGGCTTCCTCCTCGAGGCCTTCACCTTCGGCCCACCACCGCACGGGGGCATCGCGTTCGGCTGGGACCGCATCTGCATGCTGCTGGCGGGCGCATCATCGCTGCGCGATGTCATCGCATTCCCCAAGACCGGTGGTGGGGGCGATCCGCTCACGGGCGCTCCGACCCCGATCACGGCCGAGCAGCGTCGCGAGGCGGGGATCGACGCCGACCCGACCGCAGCGGAATAGCGGTACCGCGGGAGGGTCTATGGAGGTGTCACTCTTCGAGCAGTCCGGAGCGGCGAGTGCTCCTCTCGCCGCGCGGATGCGTCCGCGCAGCCTCGATGAGGTGGTAGGGCAGGCGCGGGTCGTAGGGCCAGGCTCCCCGTTACGCGCTCTGATGCGCGACGGCGGCCGTCCCGTTTCGGTGGTGCTGTGGGGTCCGCCCGGCACCGGCAAGACCACGCTTGCGCAGTTGATCTCATCGGAGACCGGGCGTCGGTTCGTGGAGCTGTCCGCGGTGACGTCCGGTGTGAAGGACGTGCGCGACGTCATCGACGCCGCTCGCGATCAATCGGCTGTGCTCGGCCGGCAGACCGTGCTCTTCGTCGACGAGGTGCATCGCTTCAGCAAGTCGCAGCAGGATTCGCTGCTGCCCGCGGTCGAGAACGGATGGGTGACACTCGTTGCGGCCACTACGGAGAACCCGAGTTTCTCGGTGATTGCGCCGCTGTTGTCGCGAAGTCTGGTCCTCACCCTCGATCCCCTCACGGCGGACGACGTACGCACACTCGTCCAGCGGGCGATCGACGATCCGCGTGGCCTCGGGGGCCGGTGCGCCGTTGACCCAGATGCCCTGGAGTACATCGTCATGCTCTCCGGTGGTGACGCTCGACGGGCGCTCACGGTTCTGGAGGCGGTCGGGGGTGGTCCGCGCGCGACACTCGCTGACGTCGAGGCCGCGGTGCAGCGGGCTGCGGTCCGCTACGACCGCTCGGGCGACCAGCACTACGACGTGGTGAGTGCCTATATCAAGAGTGTCCGCGGCAGCGACGTGGACGCGAGCCTGCACTACCTGGCGCGGATGCTTGCGGCGGGCGAGGACCCGCGATTCATCGCACGCCGTCTGCTCATCCTTGCCTCGGAGGACATCGGTCTCGCCGACCCGACGGCCCTGACTGTGACGTCCGCGGCCGCCTCCGCAGTGGCGACGCTCGGAATGCCCGAGGCCCGCATCACGCTTGCCCATGCGACCATCCATTGCGCACTGGCACCGAAGTCCAACGCCGTGATCATCGCGATCGACGCGGCGGCCGCCGATATCGACGCGGGACGCATCGGTACGGTCCCGCACCACCTACGCGATGCGCACTATCCGGGAGCCGTCTCGCTCGGCCATGGGACCGGCTATCTCTACCCGCACGATGAGCCCGGCGGTGTGGCGCGTCAGCGCTACGCCCCCGACCCGGTGGCCGACCGGGTGTACTACCGCCCGACCAGCCACGGAGCCGAAGCCCGGTGGGTGGACGTGCTCGACCGATTGCGGGAACGGCTTCGCGACGCGGACTAGCCGCAGGCACTAAGGTCATGTCGCAACGATCAGGGAGGTTTGCGTGCGCAGGCTGATGTGGACGGCGGTGGGAGCAGCCGCTGGCATCTACGTGTATCGCCGCCTGCAGGTGGCGGTCGATGACGCACGCGAGCGTGGGCTAGCGGGCAACGTGGCCGTCGCTTCGTCGGTCGCGACCACGATCGCGACACAGGTCCGTGCCCTAGCCGCCGGGGGTGCACCGGGCGGCCAGGCGACACCGGCGGTACGCCCGGGGCGCGCAGCCGCTGAGGTGCTTCGCGGCCAGACCCGCGCCGCTGTCGGAGGCGACCAGGGCACGAGCGGCCCGGGCCGCTGATGGATTCCGCGGAGATCCGCAGACGCTTCCTGACCTTCTTCGGTGACAGAGGCCATGAGATCGTCCCGTCGGCGTCGCTGCTCCTTGACGATCCCACCTTGCTGTTCGTCAACGCGGGCATGGTGCCCTTCAAGCCCTACTTCCTCGGTGAGGCGCCGCCGCCCTACCCGCGTGCGGCGAGTGTGCAGAAGTGCGTGCGCACCCTGGATATCGATGAAGTCGGCAAGACCACACGGCACGCATCGTTCTTCCAGATGGCAGGCAATTTCTCCTTCGGGGACTACTTCAAGGCACGGGCGATCCCGCTGGCCTGGGAACTGCTCACAAGCCCCGTCGCGTCCGGCGGGTACGGCTTCCCCGAGGACCGGTTGTGGGTGACGGTCTACCAGGACGACGACGAGGCCGCCGACCTCTGGCACCGGGAGGTCGGCGTACCCCGCGACCGCATCCAGCGGCGTGGCCAGGCCGACAACTTCTGGTCCATGGGTGTGCCCGGTCCGTGCGGGCCGTGTTCGGAGATCTATTTCGACCGCGGTCCCGAGCACGGGCGTGAGGGCGGCCCCGTGGCCGACGAAGACCGCTACCTCGAGGTGTGGAACCTCGTCTTCATGCAGTTCACGCGCGGTGCGGGCGCCGTGAAAGAGGGCTACCCCATCCTCGGTGAACTCCCGGCCAAGAACATCGACACCGGGATGGGCCTCGAGCGGATGGCGGCACTGCTGCAGGGCGTCGACAACATCTACGAGATCGACACCACGCGCGGGATCCTGGACACCGCGAGCACGCTGAGCGGTGCGCGCTACGGAGTCGACGAGCGACAGGACGTGGGCCTTCGTGTCGTTGCCGATCACAGTCGCACGTGCGCATTCCTGATCAGCGATGGTGTGCTGCCCTCCAACGAGGGCCGTGGCTACGTGCTGCGCCGCCTGATGCGGCGCGTAGTGCGTACGATGCGCATCCTCGGGGCGGGCGATCCCGTGATCGTCGAGTTGATGCGCTCCGCGATAGCCGCGATGGCCCCTCAGTACCCCGAACTCAATGACTCGGCGACACGGATACTCACCGTCGCCGAGAACGAGGAGGCCGCCTTCCTTCAGACGTTGCGCACGGGGATGCAGATCTTCGACCTGGCCGCAGTCGAAGTGCGCGACACGGGGAAGTCCGTGCTCTCCGGGGATCGCGCGTTCGCATTGCACGACACGTACGGCTTCCCGATCGACCTGACCCTTGAGATGGCGGCCGAGCAGGGCCTCACCGTCGACGAGGAGGGCTTCCGCCGCCTGATGGCCGAGCAGCGTGAGCGGGCGAAGGCAGACGCGCGGGCGCGCAAGTCCGGCCTGACCGCTGTCACCGCCTATCGCGACATCCTCGATGCGGGCGGATCGTCGTCGTTCACCGGCTACTTCGATATCGCGACCGATGCTGTGGTGATCGGACTGCTGCGAGATGGCGCGTCGGTTCCTGCCGCAGTCGAGGGCCAGGCAGTCGAAGTCGTGCTCGACCGCACTCCCTTCTACGCGGAAGCAGGCGGGCAACTCGGAGACCACGGCACGATCGAGCTGGCCGACGGCACCCGCATCGAGGTGTACGACGTACAGGCGCCCGTGCCCGGCCTCGTGGTGCACCGGGGCACCGTGGTCAGGGGTCAGATCGAGGTGGGGGCAGCGGCCGTCGGTCGCGTGGACGTCGAGCGTCGCCGAGCCATTTCGCGCGCGCACACCGCGACCCATCTGGTACACCGTGCCTTTCGCGAGATCCTCGGTGAGACCGCGACCCAGATGGGGTCCGAGAATGCACCCGGTCGCTTCCGGGTCGACTTCCCGAGCCCGACCGCGATCC